>QILJ01000201.1 GCA_003233295.1 Ignavibacteria bacterium
CCATCAATTTTGAATCACAAATCAAAACAAAATATTTGAAAACACATAAATTGCTATATTGGCTTTCAGATATCGCTCAATTTAGGGTATAATAAACACCGCTTGGCTTGTTAGGTGCATCCCATTTAACTTCGTAGCTACCGGGCTGTTGCTGTTTGTTTACAAGGGTTGCTACTTCTCGTCCTAAAACATCATAAACTTTTAATGTGGTTTGTTGCACAGAATAGTATTCTGTGCTACGTGGTATTGAATATTTTATTATGGTACTTGGATTGAACGGGTTCGGGTAATTCTGTGAAAGCGAAAAACCATCTGGATGAGATATATTGATTTCTTTTTCTACTCCAACTATTTTATTCTCATTGTAAACGAAACAACTATTTCCAGAAGTAAACCATCTATCACTACTTCCAGAGAGAAACCATTTATTCCCAAATTTATCAACGACTATATCTAGTATCTCTTCCTCAAATAATTTCGAAACAATAATATTCCCTTCTTCGTATCTAATAAGTTTCCCATCGTTTGTACCTATCCACAAAATATTTCTACCCTCAATGTTCATGCATTTAATCATAGAAGAGTCATTGGCAAGAATCGAATCTATCTGCGGAAATGAAATGTAAGACCCGCTTTCGTATCGAAATAATCGTCTTTCATAAACAAAAATATTTTCATTTAATTTCGTTAATCCCCACTGCACAGTATCAATACCCTCGGGATTATTGACTATATTTGTATCGCCATCAAAAAAGGAAATACCCAGCCAACTATTTAACATTAAAGTATCATCCAACATTGGTATAACCGATTGAATATCAAAAGCGTAGTATGGTTCGTAAAATGGTTTAACTAATGTAAGGTTTTCTCCATTTAAAATGCCGACAGCATTTTCAAACATTTGATTAGGCCAGTAATTGTAAAGTGTTAAATATAATGTAGTATCATTTTCGATGAAAATTTTTATTGGATATCGTAAACCATAGTTATAGCCATATTTTGTCCATGTATTGTTTCTTTTTAAATATAAATTTTCCCCTTTAGTGGTATTATACATTTTATTCTTGCTAAACCATATGTCGCCATTAGGAGAAACTTCAATGTCTGTAATACCAGCATCTTCTTCATTTCCCATATCAATTACAGAATCAATTTTTATCCAACTATTGCTAACTAAAGAATCTGCAGCATCCTCAGCTCCAAGCCAAATTGTATTTGTTGAATCAACAGCAATACAGCGAATCAAGGATTCTGGAAGAATAGAGTTTCTTGAATCATATTTGAATATCTCTTGTGCGGAAGAATCGAAAGCCACAATAATCATTACAGAAAAAATTGCAATAAACTTTTTCATGTTCAACTCACTATTTAATTGCTTTTATTCTGAGTTCCAAGTAATAAGATCCCGGATCATGCAAGTATATCCGGGATGACAATTCCTTTTTACTCATGCGAACTAAATATATTTACGAACTACTTTCCCTCTTCATTTACTTTAACCGGTAAATATTTTTCCGGAATTTTCCCGGCTTCAAGTTCATCGGCTATTCTATTTGCATTACCGATATATCTCAATATCTGCAATATCGCTTTTGAGGAAACGGAAACCATCCTATTATTTGTCGGGTTATAGAGAAAGTTACCTGGAATTGACTCGATATTTCCGTCAAATGCAGCACCGATGATTTCGGCTTCTTTATTTATAACCGGACTACCGGAATTACCGCCGGTAATATCATTCGTAGAGATGAAATCATACTGAGTACTCATATCAAATCCTTCTTTCGGGTGCAGCCATCTTTCAGGTAAACCCCAAGGATATTTTTCATGATTTGAATAGTAGCGATCGTACATACCGTAAAAGGTTGTTTCAGTCGGGGCAATTGTACCGTTATACTTGTATCGCTCTAGTTCACCGTCGCTGATCCTTAACGTAAAGGTTGCATCCGGCGGAATTGTTGTGCCATAAACATCGAACAAAGCCCTGCCCAGTTCGTTCTCCAGCATTTTCTCTGTTGCCTTTGCATCGCTCTTTTGAGGGGAATAAGCAGCAAGCACTTGCTCCGATTTCAATATAAAATTAATAAACGGATCATTGGAATTAAGGATTGCATCTCCTCCCTTTTCTGCTAAGTCAAGCAGGTCTTCCGGTGTGGTAATGTAGGAATGACCCTTAACAAATTCAACTGCTTCCTCTCCTTTTAATCCGCCGAACATTTCCTGAAGCGTCGGATCGTTTTCCCCCAGATTCATATAAAGGTAATCTATCTGAAGTTCTAAAGTTTTGTCCTCAAGTATATAGTTAAATTCTGCCGGGAAAATTTCTTGTATAGTCGAGTCAAGCTCTTCTCCTTTATACATTGCATTTCTTTCTTCTTCAGGAAGCTGCAATTCTCGTCCCAGTTCAACCATATCTTTTGCAATAAGGAAATATTCGGAACTGCTTCTGGAACTAATAGTATAAGCGCTTATTTCTGCGGCGTGTTCCCTCTGTTCATTTACAACCGATGCAATAGATTCCCAGATATGGCTGTATCTTGCATTAAGTTCAGGATCGGCTTTTACTTTTGCTCGAAATTCATTCTCGAAATCTCTTTTCCTTGCCATCGAATATTCATCTGTCAGAAATTCATACATCCCTTTGAATACTTTTGCACCGTTCCCCACAAAAACCATCCGATCCTTGTAGAAATCAGCATTGGCGGTATCTTGCGCTATTAGTTCATTATAAATTTTTACCTTGCCGTTGCTTAGAAACGACATATTGCGAAATGTAAAATCACGCATGTATTCTAATTGGGACATTGTTTTTAGTCTGTAGGTTGAGCCTGGATTTCCAACTACAAAGATCGGCTCTCCTTCTTCCGCACCGTCTTTGCTCCACTTAAAATAATTATCTGTTTTAAGCGGATTACCATCATCATCATACGCACGCATAAATGCAAAATCAGGATTATAACGGGGATAAGTAAAATTATCCGGATCACCGCCGTACAGCCCCATTCTTGATTCATTTATGTAAACCGCCCGTATATCGTTGTACCTTCTGTAACCGTAAAGCGAATATTTCCCTCCATGATAGAGCGAAGTGACTTTGCAGATGAGATCGGTTTCTTCAGAATATTCTTTTTCCAATTCCGCTATTTTATCCCGTCTGACTTTACTTCTATCAGCAGCGTTCTGTACAGTGTCAATCGCCGAAAAAATTTCATCGGTTACATCCTCAATAAGAACAAGCTGATCTACAAATAGATTCGGGACTTTCCTTTCATCTTCGAGAGTCGGAGCATAAAATCCGGTGGCGTTTAGGTCTTCCCCTTCTTTTTCAAATCTTGATGTTATAAAATCAACACAATGATGATTTGTCATGATCAGACCATCTTCCGAAACAAAAGACGCGCTGCACCACGATGCAAATTTAAGAGCGGACTTTTGAACTTTTTCAAGCCATTCGTCACTCGGAGTAAATGAATACGTTTCCTGAAAATATTCGAGCGGGGCATCTTCCAATGTCCACATTTTTCCGGTATCAAATTTATACGCATGAACCGTATCGGGATCAAAATATTTGAAAGTTGAGTTTTGCTGTGTTACTTCGGACGTTGAGCAGCCTGCTAAAAAACTGAAGATCAGAATTGTGAGCAGCAGCGGATAGTTCTTCATTATTAATTCACCTATAAATATTTATTATTTGCTGAATTAAAATAATAATGGGAAATAAGATTACCAACATTAAAAATCTGAAATGTTGAATTTAGAAAACATTAATTTTTTAGAAATTAGCTTAAATTATTTCTCATATGAATGCTTCGGGGTAGTAATATGGCACGATATGTTTTTCATCTTCTAATGTGCCGCTGCAGTGAGTACACTTTTCCACGTAAAAAAGAATGGGAATTTCGTCAGGTTCAACTTCAAGAAAATTAATGACTGCAAGACAATTGGTACACTGAACGGAATGGTGTGTAGCAACCTTTGTTAGACAATCCGGGCAAAGAAGCAGGCCATTATTACTGATCAAATCTTTTGGATCGATCAAAAAGTTTTTTTTACATTCGGAATTGTCGCACTGAGCAAATTTCTTAGAGTTCGTATCAATTGTTTCTATAGTAAAAACCTCATAATTTTTAAGTAAGTAAATGTAAACCATTAACCATTATTAATCTATGCAAAATTTTATCCGGTATTATAAATGCACTATTATTGAGATTTACACCATTATCTAATATCTTGATTGTTAAGAAAAATGAATTTAATCAATTACCTGAGTGGGGAAAAAATGGATAAGATACCAGGCTTCAAAGCATACGACATAAGAGGCAAAGTGCCTTCCGAACTGAACAATGATATTGCATACAAAATCGGAAGAGCATTTGTAAAATTAAATAATGCAAAAAAAGTTGTTATCGGAAGGGATGTTAGGGAATCATCCCCCGAATTATCACAAGCGCTGGCTAAAGGATTTAATGATGCCGGATGCGATGTGATTGATCTGGGACTTTGCGGAACCGAAATGATCTATTTTTCTACTCCTTACTTTGATGCCGACGGTGGAGTTATGATAACCGCAAGCCACAACCCCACGGAATACAACGGGTTAAAGTTCGTAAAAAAAGGTTCGGTTCCTATGGGATATGATTCGGGTTTAAGAGAAGTCGAACAGATGATCCTTAATGATGACCTCGGCGAACTTGCTGCAGAAAAAGGCGAGGTAAAAAATGTTGATGTTATGACAGAGTTTATTTCCGCACTAGACAAATTTTATGACGCTGATAAAATCAAACCATTCAAAGTTGTTGTTAATGCAGGTAATGGCTGTGTTGGTCCGGCATTGGACGCGATAGAGGATAAACTTCCTATTAAAATGATAAAAGTATTTCACGAGCCGGATTCTTCATTCCCAAACGGTGTGCCTAATCCATTACTGCCGGGAAATCGTCAAGCTACAATGGATGCGATCAATGAACACAATGCTGATCTGGGCGTAGCTTGGGACGGCGATTATGACAGATGTTTCTTCTTTGCATTGTAGGATTATTAGCAAAATCAATCTTGAAAAAGAATCCGGGCGAAAAAATCGTTCACGATCCGCGGCTTATATGGAATACCATTGATATAGTTAAAGAAGCCGGCGGTGAAGCGATTGTTTCCGTAAGCGGACATGCATTTATCAAACAGAAAATGCGCGAGGTGAATTCGATTTATGGAGGCGAAATGTCGGCGCATCACTATTTTAGAGATAATGCTTTTTCCGATAGCGGAATGATCCCGTTTTTGCTGGTTCTTCAATTAATGTCAGATGAGAATAAAAAGCTCTCCGAACTCGTAGGAAGCATGATCGAAAAATATCCTTGTTCCGGAGAGATCAATACCACGCTTGATAATCCTAAAGTAAAGATTGAAGAACTTAAGGAAAAATATTCCGATGGAAAAATTGACGAGCTTGACGGTATAAGTGTTGAATATGATAACTGGCGATTCAATGTCAGAATGAGCAATACAGAGCCGCTGCTAAGGCTGAATGTCGAATCGAAAGGTGATAGGGAATTGATGCAGAAAAAAACCGAGGAATTATTAGCAGTTATCAGAAGTTAAATTTTAAATTGAGAACTAATAGTATTATCTTTCGTCTAAAGTTGAAATAATTGGGAGTATAAAATGCCAGATCAAAAAGAAAATGCAATTGATGTTGATAAATTACTAAAGAATAAATTGAAATCGCTTAGCGTTGCCGACCTTGAAGAAGGAATTGCGAAAGTAGTTACCGACATGGTAGGCGAGGATTATAAGTGCACAATCGGAGATGTGAAATATTCAATGTTCAGCGGAGCAGATTTTCACGTTAAGATAGAGCTTTCGTACAATCCTGAAAAATAAACCGGCTTTAACCTCGTAAAAATTATCCGTTTAAAAGCCTAACTAATTCCACTGTTAGGCTTCCTTTAAATTCATTACTTGAATAAATAGTATTATTTCATTTACTTTATGTTTTGATTTTTCAAATTAAACCGAAATAATATTGTCAGTCTTAATCCATGGTGCAGTAATTGTAGGAACAGTCTTAGCCCTCTGGGGAGGCGCTGTTTGGGTTGTTGAATCTGCATCCCGTATTGCAAAAAAATTCGGACTCTCCCAGCTGGTCATCGGGCTTACTGTTGTTGCTATCGGTACTTCCGCCCCTGAGTTTGCCGTTTCTATTTCAGCCGCTTTGTCAGGTAAACTCTCAATTTCAGTTGGAAATGTTGTCGGTTCTAATATTTTCAATCTGGGAATTATACTTGGATTTGTTGCAATATTAAGTTCGGTTAAAACCGACAGGTCGTTACTTTATAGGGACGGCAGTATGCTGGTTGTTGTCGGACTTATCCTGGTTTTATTTTTC
>QILJ01000387.1 GCA_003233295.1 Ignavibacteria bacterium
AATCAGTTTCTAAAAAGAAGAAGAAATCCAGTAAATCCCGTAAATCCCGTCTAAAAGAGAGTTTTTAAGCCTTTATCCTGAAGGTGTCCAGGCAAAAACAAGAATTTTTTCTTTAGACAGGATTAACATGATTAACAGGATACGACCAAAAGATAGGATCAGTTTCTTTAAAGAAAGAAATCCCGTAAATCCCGTAAATCCCGTCTAAAAGAAAAGCAGTTTAGTCTTTGTCCTGAATCTTTAAAGAAATCCAGTAAATCCCGTAAATCCCGTCTAAAAGAGAGCAGTTTAGTCTTTGTCCTGAAAGAATCCAGCCAAAAGACAAGAATTTTCTTAGACAGGATTAACATGATTAACAGGATACAACCAAAGGATAGAATCAGTTTCTTAAAGAGAAGAAATCCAGTAAATTCTGTAAATCCCGTCTAAAAGAGAGTTTTTAAGTCTTTATCCTGAATCTTTAAAGAAGAAATCCCGTCTAAAAAAAGAATTATTATGGAGGATTATTATGAATATACCACTCGTTGATTTGAAAATCCAATACGAGACCATAAAAGACGAAATCGATAGTGCTATCTCCGAAGTAATCTCTAATACCGCTTTTATCGGCGGCCCCTATGCAAAATCTTTTGAAAGCGCCTTTGCAGACTTTTGCAATGTAAAACACTGTGTTGGCGTAGGTAATGGGACAGATGCCCTTTATCTTGCACTCAGGGCACTCGGCATAGGTGCAGGTGATGAAGTAATAACTGCTGCAAACAGCTTTATTGCAACATCAGAGGCAATCACAATGACGGGTGCAAAGGTGGCCTTTGTGGATATCGACCCTGAAACCTATAACATGGATCCCAACAAACTCGAAGATTATCTAAAGAAATCCTGTACGCTTGGCTCTACGCACTCTGCCAGTGTGCCGAAGGCCATAATCCCTGTTCATCTCTATGGCCAGCCCGCTGATATGGATTCTATTCTTGAAATAGCTAATAAATATAGCCTTAAAGTTGTAGAGGATGCTGCGCAGGCACATGGAGCACTTTACAAAGACAGCACAATCGGTTCAATTGGAGATATGGCCTGTTTCAGTTTTTATCCGGGGAAAAATCTCGGCGCTTATGGTGACGCTGGAGCAATTGTAACCAATGATGAAGAATTGGCTGTAAAGGCAAGAATGATTGCAAACCACGGAAGAATGGGGAAGTATGACCATGAGTTTGAGGGTGTCAACAGCCGCCTGGATGGAATTCAGGCGGCTATACTTGGTGTGAAGTTAAAGCATCTTTCCCCATGGTCTGAAAATCGCAGAACAAATGCCTATCTGTATAACAAATATCTGAAAGATACGGATTTAATAACCCCTGTTGAGATAGAGAATGTTAAAGCTGTCTATCATCTGTATGTAGTAAGGGTAAAAAAAGAATTGCGACAGAATTTCCAGGAACACTTGAAATTAAAGGGCATCTCTACGGGTATTCATTATCCTATTGCATTACCTAATCTGAAGGCTTATTCATATCTGAATCATGATAGGAATGATTTTCCTGAAGCAACCAAAGCCTCTCAGGAGATTGTTTCTCTGCCAATGTATCCGGAGTTGGAAGAGGAACAGATAAGTTACATTGCAGAGGAAATAAAAGAATTCTATTCAGCCGCGAAGTACGCGAAGGGACACGAATAAAAAGATTTACCGCAAAGGAAAGCAGAAAGTGCAGGAAAGTAGGGAATACAAAATCCTGAGTTTCTTAGAGTAAGAAAGATTTTAAAAAACTTAGTGAAACTTAGCGTCCTTAGCGGCTAAAAAGTCTGTGAAAATCAGTGGCAAAAATGTCTTTATTTAACGCGTATTTGATTAGTTGTCAAGAGCAGAAGGTATAAAAAGGTATATGCTGATTATTAACGCAGATGACTGGGGAGGGAATAAGTTAGCTACAGATAACAGCCTGTTATGTTTTAAAAATGGAAGCATTACATCATTTAGTGCTATGCTATTCATGACAGATTCTGAGAGAGCAGCAGAATCGGCATTGGAAAACAATCTTGACGTGGGATTACACCTCAATTTTACCAGTAGATTCAACGGTAGTGTCAAATTGGGTAATTTGAATGAACGCCAGCAGCGTTTATCTACCTTCTTGACAAGGAATAAATATTCCCTTTTGCTTTATAACCCCTTGTTGAGAAAACATTTTGATTATGTTTACAAAGCACAATATGAGGAGTTTTTACGTTTGTATAATAAAATTCCAACACATATAGATGGTCATCACCATATGCATTTATGTACAAATATGATTATTGACAAAATAATCCCAAAAGGGTTCAAGGTTAGAAGAAGTTTCTCTTTTGCACGAGGTGAGAAAAGTCCTTTCAACAGACTATATCGCTATATTGTTGATTCATGGCTTATGAGAAGGTATATATGTACTGATTTCTTCTTTAGTATCTCACCTGTTTTATCCGAGCCATTACAAAGAATAGTAAATCTTGCAGAATCGTCAAATGTGGAATTGATGGTTCATCCCGATGGTCCAGAGGAATATAATTATTTATTGAGCGATGAATACCTGACCATGATATCCGGAGTTAGAAAAGGTACTTACTCCGCTTTGTAAGAGTATTTTTCTATAAGCAGTTCTTCTGTTGAGTCTTTAATTATGAACAAAAACTTTAATTGTGAATAAAGCTACTTCCAACCAAAGCCTTTCTCAACAAGTAGTTAGAGGTGGCTTCTGGGTATTTGCGCTCAGAACTGTAAATCGTGGATTAGGCTTAATCAGGCTTGTAATTCTTGCCCGCATTCTTGCCCCTTCTGATTTTGGGTTAATGGGTATTGCACTTTTAGCAATGGCAACCTTGGATACATTTTCACAGACAGGCTTTAATGCTGCCTTAATTCAGAAGAATGAGGATGTTGAATCTTATCTTAATTCAGCATGGACTATAACAATTGTCAGGGGAATAGTCCTTTTTGCAATTTTATATTTAATTGCGCCCTATGTAGCAATTTTCTTTAAATCACCAGAGGCAAAATCTATAATTCAGGTCATCGGATTTTCAATCCTTTTTCAGGCATTTACTAATATCGGCATTATCTATTTCCAGAAGGAACTGGAATTTAACAAACAGTTTACATATCAATTAAGTGGAACTTTAGTTGATTTTGTCGTCTCGGTTTCGGCTGCTTTAATATTGAAAAGTGTTTGGGCTTTAGTCCTCGGGATGCTTGCAGGGAATTTTGTAAGATTTATTGCAAGTTATTTAATACATCCTTACAGACCCCGTTTAAGTTCTGATTTAGGAAAGGCAAAGGAGCTTTTTGGGTTTGGTAAGTGGGTTTTTGGATCCAGTATATTGATATTTCTGATTACTCAAGGTGATGATATTTTTGTGGGAAAAGTGCTCGGGGTTACTGCTTTAGGCTTCTATCAGTTGGCTTACAGAATATCAAATATGCCGGCTACTGAAATCACCCATGTAATCTCTCAGGTAACTTTCCCTGCTTATTCAAAACTGCAAGGTGATATACCGAGGTTAAGAGAAGCTTATTTAAAAGTTTTACAACTCACAGCATTCTTATCTTTTCCAATTGCAGGATTGATATTTGTTTTGGCGCCGGATTTTACCAGGATTTTTTTGGGAGAAAAATGGATGCCGATGGTGCCGGCGATGCAGGTATTGGTTTTTGCAGGTTTAGTCCGGTCAATAGCGGCGACAGCCGGCCCGATATTTCATTCAGTTGGAAAACCCAAAATAGACACAAAATTGCAAATAATTCGTCTATTTGTGTTAGCTGTCTTGATCTACCCATTTACCAGTAAATGGGGTATAACCGGGACTTCATTTGTAGTGTTTTTGAGCATTTTTATCTCGAATATAGGTTTTAGCCTTATGGCTATAAGGATCACAAAGTGTGGTATAGGTAATTTTGCTAAGACAATAATGTTTCCTTTGGTGAATGTAACAATAATAATATTAGTTATATTATTATTAAAAACCACAATGGGTAGTGGGATACTCGAATTTATTATATTTGTTGTTGTAGGAGTTTTAACGTATCTTTTTATTGCATATTTATCAGATAAATTCTTCAACTATAAAATCCAGGCACTCATAAAAAATAGTATACAATCCTTCCGAGGTGTTTAGATTGCATAGGAAGCAAAAGGAACATAAGGTCGCAATAAAATGATACAAGTTGAACCAGATCAGTATTTTAATGCATCTTATGATTCAAAAGGACGATTTTGCTGTTATTGGCATCAAATTCACGAAATAATTATTCTAAATCCTAAAAAAGTCCTTGAAGTTGGAATTGGGAATGGGTTTCTCTTTAAATATTTAAAGGAAAGAAAGATAAATATAATTACTTTAGATATTGATAAGAGATTAAACCCAGACATAGTTGGAAATATTCTAAATATGCCATTTGAAGATAATTCTTTTGATGTAGTAGCTTGTTATGAAGTCTTAGAGCACCTACCGTATAAAAACTTTTATAAAGCTCTCTCTGAAATATTCCGAGTTTCTAACTCTCATGTAATTTTATCTCTGCCTGATGTTGAGAGAGTATATCGCTTCATTGTTCGTGTCCCTAAGTTACGAGAAATAAAAAGACTTATTCAAATACCAAGATTTAAGAAACCTGTTCACAAGTTTGATGGCGAGCATTACTGGGAGATAGGTAAAGCAGGTTACCCCTTAACTAAGATAATAGATGACATTCAAAGAACAGGATTTAAAATTGAGTCAACATATAGAGTGTTTGAAAATCCTTATCACAGGTTCTTTGTATTAAAGAAGGATTAAGAGTAAATAAAGGTCGGTAAATATGCCAGAGAGAAGTAAAGAAAACCCAACTGTAAGTATTATCATTCCAACCTACAATCGGGCGCATTTAATAGGGCAGGCCATTCAGACAGTATTAAATCAAACCTATCAGGATTTAGAAATCATTGTTGTGGACGATGGATCGAGTGACAACACGGAAGATGTCGTGAGGAGTTTAAAAGATGAAAAAAGGATAAGATATATTCGACATGAAAAGAATAAAGGGGCTACAGCAGCGAGGAATACCGGAATTAAAGCTGCCAAGGGAGACTATATAGCATTTCAGGATAGCGATGATGAATGGCTTCCGCAAAAATTAGAGAAGCAGATGAA
>QILJ01000420.1 GCA_003233295.1 Ignavibacteria bacterium
ATGATACAGTAAAGACTCAAAATATCGGATCATCATGGGTGTTCAGATCAGCTAACGTTGTAGACTTAGATAAAGACGGAACAACAGAATTCGTTGTTGGTGATTATGGCGGCAGTGGTTCTCATTCTGTATGGGTTCTACAAAAAGATGCCGATTCCTTGATTGCCAGTAAAGTTGCTGATTTTACAGCTTATGCTGCTAATAGAATTACAACTGTAAGAGTTGGCGATATTGATGCTGATTCTCTTGCCGACTTCATAGTTGGATTTAGAGGCACTGATGAAGTTTACAGAGTCGCCTATCAGGGCGGTGATGTAGCTGATTCTACTAATTATGTTATCAGTCTTCTTGATTCAGGCATTACAGGAGGTACAGGTATTGGACAGATTGATGTTGCAGCTCTTGCAAATATAGATGGTGATGCAGCAGATGAAGTATTTTATGCAGGACCTCCAAGATCTGTTGACTCAGGTCTTTTAGATATGGTAGTTGGCGATTTTGGTGATTTCTCTGTTGACTATATAAGTTATGGTGATGTTCTTTCATTAAATAATGGCGAAACATTATTAGGTATGTCCTATGTTGGTGGTATTTATCCTGTATCTTTTGATGGCACCAGCTATAAATTAGGTCATGTTCAAAAAGGATTGAATCCTTCGAATACATTTTTATCTGCAAGCGCATATGATGTTGATGGAGACGGAAGAGATGAAGTGTTCTTTGTTGAATACAGAGGTGATGCTGTTGTTCATATGTTAAAAGAAGGTGAAAATGGTGGCTTTGTTGAATATCCAATAGCAGATTTATCTACTCTAGGTGGTAACTACATTACTGGTGGCGCTGCAGGTGATATTGATGGTGATGGAAATGTTGACTTAGTTTTTGGTTCTAGAGATGCAAGTCCTTGGAATTCAGTATATAGAGTTAAATATACTGGTGGAGATCCAACAGACATGAATAACTGGTCTGCAGAAGTTATTGATAGTGATATCCTTCCTGCAGGTGGACAAATTGACAATATCCATCTTGCAAATATGGATGATGATGCTAATCTAGAAATAGTTTATACTGGTATTCCACGTGGTGGCGGTTTATTACCTATTGTTGTGCTTGATGTTCAAACAATTCAGTCTGAACCAATTGCTGATGTGCGCATCGATTCAAATGGTGACGGTGTTCCTGACAGACTAGGTGAAGACGTAACTATTAAAGGTATTGTTACATCAAACTCTTTCTCTTCATCAAGTATTCTTATCGCCATACAAGATGAAACAGCTGGTATTCATATCTATCAAAGCGGTAATGATTCAACTTCATTTGCTATTGGATCATTAGTATTAGTTTCAGGAAGTGTAAGTCAATACAAAGGTCTTACCGAAATTAGCGCAACTAATATTATTCCATTAGGACAAGGAACAATACCTGATCCATTAACATTGACGGTAGATGAATATACTTCTGATTTTGAAGCATATGAAGGTTTATTGATTAAGATTAATGCTCTTACAAAAACTGACGATTCAGTATGGCCAGATTCTGGTAGTAGCGGGTCTTACTATTTAACAGATGGTTACAAATCATTCAAGTTATACTTAGATAGAGATGTTAATGTAACCGATTCACCAGAGCCTACATTCCCTGTTAACGTAACCGGTATAGCAGCTCAATATAGTTCTTCTACACCTCCTTTAGATGGTTATCAGTTATGGCCTAGGTTCTATGGAGATTTCGAGCAAGATGTTGCTGCTCCACCTTCACCTTATTTCTTCTTTACGGATGACACTAAAGCTTTGGACGGTGGTAATATTGATGTAACCGATGCTGCAACTGACTATATCTTTGCATGGCATCCAGCAGTTGATCTAAATGGTGACGACCTTATTTATCAATTTGTTGTCTGGAATGAAGCTGATGGTACTATATTAACTCAAGATCTGTCGGATAATAATGGAGTTGATACAACTGCGACTGTATCCGGTCAAGATATGATAGATGCAATAGCAGCATTATCATCAGATTCTTCACTAACTGTAGGAATGACTATCAGAACCACTCCACCTGCTAGTCCTGGTGATGGAATTATTCCTAGTGTTGATACTATCAGAGTTACTTTAGTCGATCACGTAACTGCTGTTAATGATAGAAATCTTATACCTAAAGAATTTTTCGTAGATCAAAACTATCCAAATCCATTCAACCCAACCACAACAATACAGTTTGGGTTACCTTCCGATTCAAGAGTTAGTTTGATTATTTATGATATTCTTGGTAGAGTTGTTACTACTTTAATCGACAATCAAACCATGGCTGCTGGTGTTTATCAGCGTCAATTTGATGCCAGCCGATTAGCAAGTGGTACTTATATTTACAGACTTCAAGCTGGTCAAAAAGTTGAAGTTAAGAAGATGCTTCTATTGAAATAATTATAGAAGTACATCTCCTCCAAAAAAGCCCGGTTAACGCCGGGCTTTTTCTTTTTATATATCCCATTTTTTATTATTTTGAGTATAATTAAATTAATTAAATATACTATTATCGTTTTATGACCAAACGGGAAGAAATAAACCATAAGCTAAACACACTTAATATTAGTATTAATTGGTTAGCGCAAAAATTGGAAATTAAATCACAGACTCTCTCCTATCTATTAGAGAGCGATGATCACTTTGATGATGACCTTTATAATTCCATAAATGAAGCTATTGAATCGTACCAGTATGAATTGAATTTTAGTAAAGATACTCATCCCCCTATTGAATTAAGTCTTTTTGACGAAAACATGCTAAAGAACGGTATTGGCGATAGAATTAGGATATTCGCTAAAAGAAAATATAATACGTTAAAATCGTTGGCTGAAGCAATGGATATTTCGCCACAGCAATTACAGCAGTATATAAGTAGTAATCGCGAACCTGGTTCCAGGATATTAATTAAATTCTTAAAACTTGGGTGTGATATTAATTGGCTGCTAGGTGGTTCCGAATCGTTGGAGTCGTACAGAATTTATAAATTGGAATTGGAGATAAGAAATCTAAGGGCAAAATTGGCAAAAATTGCTAAGATAGTTGAAGATTCTCATGAGAGACATCATTAGACTTTGATCATCATTTAGAACTTCACCGTAATTAATTTAATCCGTCGCTTACAACGCGGGAAGATTCATAGTACACAATTAACTCATTCAACCGTTCTACAACAAATATATGGCGAGTTAAAATCGATGTAGGTTTTTGGATTGGATATCCAATTTGAAACCACATTTTACAGCAAAACCAAAACTCTCAACTAAAATTTCACTAAATTTGTTTTATTATTTTGATGAGGCACAATAATACTTTTATTTAATATTGAAATATCAATATGTCCCTATTTCAAAAATCGGTAGTTAATAAATATCTGTCAAATTTAGATTTGGAAGAATCTGCCGATGCTTATAATAAGTTCAAAGAGTTCTACGGTGATTCCGAACGTATTGAAAATATAAAGTTACTTAAAGAAGAAAACTATCAAGAAGGATTTCTTAGAGAGATATTTGTGCAGGTTCTTGGTTTCACTATCAATCCGGATAAAAACTATAATCTTACCACTGAGTATAAGAACGAAACTGATTCTAAAAAAGCTGACGGCGCAATACTCCAAGATGGAAATGCGATTGGAGTTATTGAACTTAAATCTACAAAGACTGTAAATCTTGAATCAATTACTATCCAGGCTTTTAATTATAAAAATCATCAGTCTGGCTGTAAATATGTAATTACATCAAACTTTGAGAAACTCCGGTTCTATATTGATAATGCTACCGAGTGGGAAGAGTTCAATCTATTTACAATGACCGAAGAGGAGTTCAAACTCTTTTACTTATTACTGAATAGTAATAATCTGTTAAGCGGTATTCCTCAAAAGATAAAAGAAGAATCAAGACTACACGAAGAAAACATTTCGGATAAACTGTATAAAGATTACTCCCAGTTCAAACATAAGATTTATAATAATCTTGTAAAAAATAATCCTCAGTATGATAGACTGGTATTATTCAAAAAATCACAAAAATTACTTGATAGATTATTATTCATTTTATTTGCCGAAGACAGCGGACTAGTTCCACCGAATGCAATATCAAGAATAGTAGATCAGTGGAAACAACTGAAAGCGCTTGATGAAGAAAAACCGCTGTACTCAAGATTCGTAAAATTCTTTAATCACTTAAACGTTGGTCATACTTATGAAGACTTCACCCTTCCAGCCTATAACGGCGGGTTGTTTAGAGATGATGAAATTTTAGATACGGTAAAAATTGATGATGAGGTTTTACTTGATGATATTCTAAAACTTTCCGCATACGATTTTAATACAGAAGTCGATGTAAATATTTTAGGTCATATTTTTGAACACAGTTTAACGGAGATTGAAACTGTTACGGCAGAACTGGAAGGTAATCAAGTTGAAAGAGAAAAATCCAAACGTAAGAAAGATGGAATATTTTACACTCCGAAATACATAACTAAATATATAGTTGACAACACCGTTGGGACATTGTGCAATGAAAAGAAAAAGGAATTGCAATTAGATAGAATTGATGAAACCATTCTTGAAAACAGTAAAACTGCAAAAGGTAAATTAACTAAAAAAGCTCAGGATATTTTTTCTAATCTTGATAAGTACAGAGAATACATTCTATTATTAAAGATTCTTGATCCCGCTTGCGGGAGCGGCGCTTTTCTGAACCAAGCGTTAGAGTTTTTAATTAACGAGCATAAATGGATTGACGAACAGAAGAGCGCATTATTGCAAGAGGGTTTTACGATATCTGAGTATGAAAAGAATATAGTGGAGAACAACCTTTACGGTGTGGATATAAACGAGGAAGCTGTTGAGATTGCAAAACTTTCTTTATGGTTAAGGACGGCAAAGAAAGGACGGCAACTTTCTACACTTAGCAACAATATTAAATGCGGTAATTCCTTAATAGACGACCCCGAAGTTGCCGGAGATAAAG
>QILJ01000117.1 GCA_003233295.1 Ignavibacteria bacterium
AAAAATACTAATTATTCAAATTAATTTCAGGATGAAATAATAGACTTTACCCTTTATTCATAAAGGATGATGAGTTTACGACCAAGCACTAGATAATAAATATTGATGACCGGAATTATCAAAGAATTTAACTGAGGAGATATTTTTAGATGATTTTAATAAAGGGATAAAATACTTATTAAGAGAAGGCTCACTATTAATATTAATTTTATCATTTATTCCATCTTCCCTGATTTTCTGGAGGGATTTAGAAACCGGATTCAAATAATCATTCAGCTCTTTTTCAATTTCATGCACAGTTGAAGAAATTAATTGCTCGGTAAAAATAGTTTGCGAATCGAAGAAAAGAATACTTCCTATTAAAAACAGTATAACTGCAACTATTAATAAATAAACAATTGAATGTTTTGAAAAAGAGAATTTTTTTAAGGGCATTTTAATATTGGGATATAATTCAAATTTGTTATTATCAAATTTATTTATGAGATGTACTGCAAAGCTTTTTGCTTACAAATAATAAAATGTTCTCAATTTTTCACTTGTTCATGAATTAGAACTTTTGGTAACTTAAATATTGAAACTGAAAAAGATCGCAAACATTGCCATTTTTTTATATAATGTTTAAACTCGTATTTAAATTTTAGGGTTTTATGAAAAAAGTATCGTTTATTGTTTTTTTAACTCTCTTAGGTGCATCGCATCTGATTGCACAGACAACCTATGATTTCTTACGAATTGAAATGAGTCCTAGAGCAGCTGCATTAGGCGGCACGTATGTATCTAATGCAAATGATCCCGATGTGATTTTTTATAATCCCGCCGGGTTTAAGACGATTGAAAAAACTCCAGTCTCTTTTTCGTTCGTTAAACATTTGATGGACATAAACTCTGCAAGTCTTTCATCCACATTTGAAATTGGTGGTTTAGGAAGATTTGGTGCTGCTATTCAATATATAAGTTACGGTAGTTTTGATAAAGCAGATGAATATGGAAATAAAACCGGTAATTTTAGTGCAGGTGATCTTTCGATGCTTATCGGCTATGCAAATTCACTTGCGGAAAATTTTTATTATGGAGTTAATTTAAAATTCATATACTCCAGTATTGATGAATATTCATCTATGGGTCTTGCCGGTGATATAGGACTACAATATTTAATACCTAAGAAAGGCTGGAGTTTTGGTTTCTCAGTTTTAAATTTAGGAAGTCAGTTGACATACTATTCTTATACTAAGGAAGATCTTCCTACCTCGATTCAGTTTGGATTATCTAAAAAGCTGGAGCATACACCACTTGAAATTTTCTTTGCATTTACCAGATTGAATGACGATAACAGGTTCGACTATATTAATGCCGGAGTCGAATTTACTTTAAGCAAAGTTATCCAACTTCGGTTTGGATATGATAACAACAGAAGAAAACAGCAAAAGGTAGGCACATCATCGGGCTTAGCAGGATTTAGTTTTGGTTTGGGAGTAAATTTGAGCAGCTATAAATTCAATTACGCTTTTAGTTCGATGGGATCAATTGGAGCTTTACACAGAATTGGCATTGCGGCAGTTTTCTAGCCTATTGTTTATATGGCTTTTCTAAATACTCTTCCGCTCTATCGTGTGAATTTCCAAATTCTCTAAAATCAAGTACTTCTTCATAATTTTGAATCGCCTTGTTTCTTTCACCTTTCAAATCGTATATCTCACCCAAATAAAGAACAGCATTAATTAAAAATCCCGATTCTTCATCGTCATCAACTTTCCTCGAAATTTGTTCACACTTATTAAAATGCTGCAGCGCCAAATCTAAACTGTCGGATCTCATATAATTCAGTCCAATATAATAATGTGCCTCCCTTTTAACTTTGTCATTATATCCGGTTAAGTTTCTATCTGCTTTGTTTAAAACATCTCTAAATATCTCAACTGCGGTAGGCAGATTATTCATGCGGACATTTATTCTTCCGAGGAAGCTTTGAAAGCGAGGATTATCGGGAAATTTATCGCTGAGCATTTTTGCGTACTTAAAACATTCTTTATCATTTCTTTCAAAAGAATAATTTAAAGTCATTAAAAAATACTGAGCTTCATATTTTGCATACTTGCCTTTTTCAGCAACTGTTTTTAACTCTTCGATACCCTTTTCCTTATTTCCTTCAGGGAAGAAAAACATTAATGGCTGAACCATCGGATACTTTTCCGGTATTACTGCAGCAAAATAATCATAAATACCAAAACCCAATTTCACATCGACATTTGTTGAATCAAGTTCATAAGCAGTAAAGACAAGGGGAAGAGCATCTTTACCGTCTGCGGCAGCATCGAGCCAATCTCCTCTTATCGAATAAAGTCTTCCTCTGAATCCCAAAGATCCGCCTTTGAAAAAATATGCATCTACGTTTTTAGGATCATTATCTAAAATATCATCGCACTGATCAATAACTATTTCCAGTTGATCTTCAAAGAGATCATCAAATTCTTCATTTTCGAGATCAAGTAGAATTTGCCACCAAGTGATCATTGCAGTAAAAAAATCACCTGCCGGATGCTGTGGATAATTCCTTTTAACCAGCGCGAATGTTGACCTTGCCTGGTTAAACTTAATGCTATAGATCTGGTCAATACCCGCAGTTATTAAGGAATCAAATTTTTGATCTTGGGCAAAGTAATCCTGATTAAAAACCAGAAGTGTAATGATTATAAGTAAAACTTTTTTCATCTTATCACAGAGAATTAAAATTAATATTCAAAGGTATGTTTCATTGAATAAAATAACAATTCAAATTTGATTGCATTAGAATTTAGTTCTATTTTAGTAAATTAAAGAATAACGAATACTATATAAATTACGGAAGTTCAATTTTTGTCAAAATCATTTAAAAATAATTATTCAGCTTTTTCTCAAAGAACCAGTGATTTTTTTGACAAAGCTCGACTCACCGAACACACCTTTATGATAATCATTGCAATAATAATCGGGGTAATAGCCGGTTATTCTGCAGTAGGCATCAGATTTTTAATAGAAGAATTTTCCATGTTGTCATTTCCCGGTGCCGGCAACGTACTTGAAAATATAATGAATACCCCATGGTACCTTATATTATTAGTACCTGCAATAGGCGGGTTAATAGTTGGACCTCTAATCTACTTTTTTGCACCGGAAGCTAAAGGACATGGTGTGCCTGAAGTTATGCAGGCTATTCTGCTTAACGGGGGCAGGATTCGTCCAAGAGTAGCATTGATAAAAGCTTTGGCTTCGGCAATATCGATCGGAACCGGCGGGTCTGTGGGAAGAGAAGGACCGATTATTCAAATCGGTTCGAGCATTGGTTCAACGGTTGGACAGTTTATAAAAATTCCGAGCAAAAAACTTAAAACTCTTGTAGGCTGCGGCGCGGCGGCGGGAATTGCCGCTGCATTTAACGCCCCAATTGCCGGTGCACTTTTCGCAGTTGAAATTATTCTAATGGATTTTGCGGTAGCACAATTTTCTCCGATTGTGATCTCTTCAGTTATGGCAACAGTAATATCTCATAGTTTTGAGGGAAACCTTGCAGCATTTAATGTACATGCTTATGAATATGCCAGCCCTTATGAAATAGGTTTTTACTTTGTTCTTGGTGCGCTCTGCGGATTAGCATCATTTCTGTTTATTAAGGCGTTATATTTTTCAGAAGACTATTTTGACAACAAATTTCATATTCCGGAGTATTTAAAACCGGTAGTTGGCGGTTTGGCTATAGGAATCATAGCTTTAGCATTCCCGGAAATTATGGGTGTAGGATATGATTCTATCAATATGGCGCTTGATGGAAACATGGTATGGTATTTTGCACTTGTACTGGTTTTTGTAAAAATATTTGCCACTTCATTGACTTTGGGCTCAGGCGGTTCGGGAGGTATCTTTGCCCCGTCTCTTTTTATGGGAGCTATGCTTGGATTTTTCTTCGGTAGTTTTGTCCATGATCTTTTTCCAACTATCACCGCAGGTCCCGGTGCGTATGCATTAGTTGCCATGGGAGGACTTGTCGCGGGAACAACTCGCGCTCCGATAACTGCAATAATTATTGTTTTTGAGTTGACATATGATTATGAAATTATTCTCCCGTTAATGATAACATCAATAGTTAGTATGATTCTTTCGTCCTACTTGTCACGTGAATCAATTTATACATTAAAACTCTTGTTGAGAGGAATCAATATCAAGGAAGGGGCTGAAACGAATGTAATAGAATCTATACCTGTTGAAGATGTTTATCACAGTAAATTTGAAAGTATTAATGTTTCAGAGAATTTTACTCAGGTTGTAAATTTTGTTCTAAGCAGGAAAGAATCGGAATATCCGGTGGTTGATAATAAAGGGGCAATAATAGGAATAATATCAATAAATGATTTGAAGGATTTTTTGTTTGAAAGAGATTCTTTAAGTACGCTTCTCATAGCAGGGGACTTGGTCAATAAAGAGTTCGAACCGTTACTTTTGGATGATAATTGTTTTACTGCTCTTGAGAAAATGAATAAATATCATTTGGAAGGTTTGCCCGTTGTGGATAATTTAAACTCCAAAAAAGTAGTTGGAATGATCTGGAGCAAAGATATTCAGGATGCATATCAGAAGGAAATTAATAGAATCGAGATAACTTCTAATCTAGCCAGCAGTATTTCAATGAAGGAAGCTGAAAAGAATGTTCAATTTCTTGAAGGATATTCTGTTGCCGAATTCAAAGTGCCTAAGTCATTTATAGGTAAATCGTTAAGAGAGCTTAATATACGTGCTAAGTATGATGTTAACGTGCTTTCAATTAAATCCTCGAAAAAGAAGAGATACCAAATAAGGGTAGTACCAAAACCGGATTATATTTTTCAAGAAAATGATATAATAGTTATTGCCGGTGAGATAAAAAGGATAAATCACTTAAAAGCTATTGACTAACATCGTTTTTAATTACTTCAATTTCTATATCGCTTTCATTCAGATCAAATTTTTTTAGAAAATCTTT
>QILJ01000436.1 GCA_003233295.1 Ignavibacteria bacterium
CTTATAACAAAAAAAACAAAAGTAAAATCTTTAGTCAATAGCTACATCTATTTTTAAGAACTGAAGAGATTTTATGAAGACTTTTCAGAAGTAAACAGAGCAAAGACACTATATCTAACTGACTGTGTCGGTTCTATTTGCGAAATTTATCAAACAACAACTTTACGACCCGACACTATATAGTTAAAATAGATTTATTATAGACTTAGTTTAACCGAGATTATGCAATAGGAAAGAAAATTTAGGCAACAAAGACTTCATCCCTTACTCCAAGTAGAACGTTTTTGCATTAGAAAATGCTGTTACCGTTAAGTTACTTTCCGAAAAATGCGCTGGCGAAAATCATTATGAAGTTTTGAATTTGATGAATGAGAGTTTACGAAGCCTCCTAATATTTTTGTTTGTGCTATATGTCACAATCTAGGTCTGCTATTTAAACTATCTTTGAATTGTAAAGAGTTACATGGCTGGGACTCTTCGCCTTTTTTTTATCCTTTGTTTCAAAATCAGATCTTCTGAACGTTAAGATTTTCATTCTATTTATTTTAATTACTTTAGCTAAGTTCTAATTAATTCAGCAATTATAATTCAACCCCGTCGGGGTTGTAGATTGTTTCTTAATTGTTCTTAACTATGGGTTTCACCCATAGTTATTCTAATTTGAACTGTTTCACAGTTCTATTATGACTGCAAAGCAGTCAAAGTTATAATAACCACGTATGAAATACGTGGTTAAAGATGACATAATATAAGGAACTACGGAGTAGTTCAAGTTAAATTTGTTATTTTGCTGAAATAACTAGAACTCAGCCATTACTTTTTAACTCCAGTATAAATCTTTGTAAAGCCGTCATTGTAATCATCTGCTGACGTGAGAGCGAAGAGGTCTTTGAACAACATATTTTAACATTCTGCACTGAGTACTATTCCTCTAATATTTGCTTCTATGTGATCGTTCTTGCAGAGAACTCTCTTAATTTTTTATCCACTGATCTTGAACCGGGGAAAACTGATTCCAGTTTATCCCAAAATCGTTTGCTGTGATTTTTATGCACGGTATGGCATAACTCGTGCAGGATAACGTAATCAATAAGCTCGTCAGTCAGCCGCATAAGATGAATATTCAAATTTATATTGTTCCTTATCGAACAGCTTCCCCAGCGTGACTTCAGATTCTTACAATATACTTTTATATAACTGAAACCGAATTCTTTGGCTAAGCTATCAACTCTGGTTGGAAGATATTCTTTTGCTTCAATGCGTAATGCTCTTTCAATACCGAACCTAATAGAATTCTGAACTAATTCTGAATGAACATCTATATCAGAAGGATATTTTACAAAGATACTCCTATTTCTTACAACAACTGAAATCTCACCGCTCAATTTCCTCTGCAATTCTAACTTGTGTCTCCGAGTAGTAAATTCAGTGCTTTCATCATACAGTACTTTTTTGCTTTCGTAGTTCTTAATTTTATCAATACTTTTTTTAAGCCAATTAATTTTTGACACAGCAACTTCTTCGGCAACTTTATAACTTACATAGTATGGGAAAGATACGACGATTCCTTCGAAAGGTTTTACGCTGATATTTATCTTTCTTGCTCTTCTCGATTTTTTGAAAAGAACTTCGCCTATCTCATTTATATGTATGATCTTTGATGAGGTCAACTTTGTACTGCTTTTTTCTTGATAAAAAAGGGAATAACTGCTGCAATAAAAGATAGTAAGGAAATCGGCGGCATTCCTCCGGGCCAACTACCAGGAGTTAACCATCCCTTGAAACCCATTGCGAAAAGATGTACCGCAATAAGAAATAATAATATTTCTGTTCCATACTTTTTGAAAAAAGATAATGATACTTTTACGCCTAACTTTTTTGTAAATCTTAAAGAATTCAAAAGCCCTAAAGCAAGAACGCCGCTAAGTAGTGAGATCTGCCCGGTCAGATTCATTTTCGTCCCGTCAAAGAACTTCTGATAATAACTCGGAGTGAGCAGTATCAAAGAAATTGTCAAATGGATATAGATCAGATTTGTTGCGTACTTTCTCATTTTATTACTTAATTCGTGATAATCTTTCTTCTCAAGTATTAGGTACGCAGCAACATAAATGATTGCCGCAAAGGATATTGCTTTATTCACAACATACAGCGGCAGATCAGTCCACGGAACATCTTTGAATATATTATACCGGACAATGGAATAACTTAATGTAAATAGTAATACAAGTATGATATATGTGATAGTGTTTTTTTTCATATGATAACCTTTTAATTTACAATGTTCTGAGGTTGACCCTCGATAAATGCCTTAATATTATTGACCGCAACCGACATCAATCTTTTCCTTGCCGCTTGAGTAGCCCACGCAATATGCGGAGTGATCACACAATTCTTTGCTTTAAGCAGAGGATTATTTTCTGAAGGCGGTTCATCCGATAATACATCCAATCCTGCCCCAGCAATTTTTCCGCTGTTCAGCGCTTCCGCCAGATCATCTTCATTGACAATCGGTCCGCGGCTAGTGTTAATGATGAATGCACTATTTTTCATTTTTGCAAGTTGAATTTTTGTGATCATGTTTTTACTCTCATTAGTAAGAGGAATGTGAAGAGTAACAATATCGCTCAAACTAAGTATATCATCAAATGATACTTTGGCAACATAAGATTCAGGATCGGTTATTTCATTTCTTACATTAACTAATATTTTCATCCCGAAAGCATTACCCAATTTTGCCACTTCCCTACCGATCTGACCATAACCTATTATCCCAAGTGTTAAGCCGTCAAGTTCTATCAGCGGAGTTTTCCAAAATGAGAAGTCCGGACTTCTGCTCCACTCCCTATTTTTGACTGCTTCAGAGTGTAGACCAGCATTAAGCGCAAGTTCAAGAATTAGAGCAAACACCATTTGTGCTACTGACTTTGTAGAATATGCCGGTACATTAGTAACAACAATACCTTTTTCACTTGCAGCTTTTATATCAACAACGTTAAAGCCGGTTGCTAATACTCCAATATATTTTAATTTTGGCAAATTGTGAATTAGTTCTCTATCTAGAGGTGTTTTATTAGTTATCAATATTTCTGCATTAATAGACCTTTCAAGTATTTCATCCTTACTTGTTCTATCATAAATAGTTACTTCCCCGAGAGCTTCAAGTTCTCTCCACGAGAGGTCGCCGGGATTTAATGTATAACCATCTAGCACTACTATATTCATTTTAACCTATTGATTATGAAATTATTCTACTCAAAAATTAATGTCCCAAAAAACTGAGGCAGATGAAAATTTGGTTTCGGATAATCTACTTTATCCCACGTAAGCCAATGAGGATGCGAAGTTTTATCAGCACATTTATAAAAATTTGCTTTCCATTCAGTACCAGATTTAGGTTTCTCCATTTTGTAATATTTTGCAATTAAGTCAAAAGGAATTTTATATTCAAGATACCATGTTATTTTCTTCTTAATTTCCGGATCGTTAATTTTCGGTAATAAATGTGCAACGGTTACCTCTTGATAATCTTTATACTTTATTGGGATTCTCTTCTTTTTATCAAGCGCATTGTATCGGAATAACTGTACTCCACCGCAGTTTGATTCCAAATTGAAATATCCTTTTTTTGTATTATCATCTGGAGTAAAGAAAAATTCGACACAGCTATCTTCATAAACTTTGCCTTGATATTTCTTTGCTACCGACTTAACATATTGATCAATCACTTTGAAGATCACATAGATATCTGAATCTGTGTAAACAAGTTTTGCATATACGGTTGGAAAATGTTCAGGCTTTGTACCCATATAATTTTTTAGCTGGACAGCATCAACATTTTTCCAAACATCTTTATTCCAGTCTGTATCGATCTTTAAATCTTTATCGATTTTTTTGATCTTATAAACCAAGTTATCTTCCTTTGTAAAAGATAATAAACTAAATAATACAACTGTTATGAAAAAAGCTTTTGTTAAAATCATTCTTAATCTGATAATCTCTTAACCGATTTATACAAAGCTTGAGTACCCTCTTTACCTTCACCGTTAGCTTGATTGCTTGTGTACATTTGATGAACGTAGCTAAGCGCAGGTAATGGTAAATTGATCTGTGATGCTGCATCAAGAACCAACCTTAAATCTTTCTGCTGCAAGTCGATCATAAATCCCGGAGCAAAATCTTCATCAACCATTTTAGGACCGAGATTTGCTAACTGCCATGAACCGGCAGCTCCGCCTTTCGTTGCTTCTATCATGGTATGCGGATCAACTCCGGACTTTTGTGCAAATAGAACCGCTTCACTTACCGCCATATTTGTTACGGAAACTAAAATCTGGTTGCACAATTTAACTACTTGTCCCATTCCGTTTGTGCCTGTATGAGTTATCGTCTTTCCCATAGCATTAAGTAACGGCATACATCTGTCCAGAACTTCCTTTTCTCCGCCTGCCATTATTGCCAATGTTCCGTTAATAGCGCCGGTATCACCGCCGCTGACGGGGGCATCCAGCATATCAGCATTTTTCTCTTTCAGTTTCAAAGCTATTTCCTTTGTAGCTGATGGAGATATCGTGCTCATATCAATAACAACACTTCCAGCTTTAACTCCATGAATAACACCTAGCTCACCTAATATAACATCTTCAACATCAGGTGTATCGGAAACGATAGTAATTATTATATCAGATTTTTCGGCAACTTCTTTTGGTGAATTAGCTCCGACAGCCCCTTGCTCAATAAGTTCAGCCATTCTGGATTCAGTTCTATTATAAACGATCAATTCAAAGCCGGCTTTCATTAAATTCAATGCCATTGGTTTGCCCATTATTCCAAGTCCGATAAATCCGATTTTATTCATTTCATCTCCTATTCAATTATTTTATTCCGAGTTTTAAAATAACAATAAATCTGAGAATATGTTTTTAAACATTTAAATCAAATTAAATTATGAGTAAATTATCCATCATTTTTCAAAAAAAAGGGAATACAATGATTATTGAAAACGATAAAGTAGCATCTATCGATTATATACTTACAAATGACACCGGTGAAACTCTAGATACATCTGTTGGAAAAGAACCGTTAACCTATCTTCAAGGGCATCAGAATATTATACCCGGATTGGAAAAAGCACTTGAAGGTAAAACTGTTGGGGAAAAGCTTACTGTTACTGTTCCACCGGAAGAAGCATACGGCACTAATAATCCGGCTTTGGTTCAAGTAGTTTCAAAAGATGTTTTTCAAGGTGTTGATAATATTGAAGTCGGTATGTCATTCCAGGCTCAGGG
>QILJ01000517.1 GCA_003233295.1 Ignavibacteria bacterium
GGGCAGATGACAATCAACACAGTTGACTTTTACACCGCTTTGATTATATACATGAGCGCCCTGTTTCCATGATTGTGTTGCCTGCGGATGAACATGACACGATTCGCAAAACTCATTTTCTGAGGTTTCTATCGAAGCATAATTAATTATTAAAATGAATGTCGCACCTAAGGAAAACAGTAAAAATCCAATTAAGTACGATTTGTTCTTCTTTGTTTTAATCAGGATTACTTTCCTATAGAATTATTATTCTTTTATATTTGTATTCTGTTATCAAATTATTTGACCGGTTCTAACTTAATGTTTCTAAATTGAATAGGTCGTCCTTCACTCTGAAGAGCAATTTTACCATAATTAACAGAAGTGTTCGTTGCTTTATTCTGCATTACCCCGTTAACATATAAAGTTATTGTGTTATCATTGCAAATGATTTCATATTTATTCCATTCCCCAAGCGGGTTTTCACTGCTTTTCTTTTGTTTGGCAATTTGTCTGGAATCTTTATTTACATGCTCATCCATCTCGGTTCCACCAATGACATAAAAGTCACCTGCATTTCCCGATAATAACTGCGCCTCAATGCTCTTTGGCCAAACTGTATCCGGAATACTCATGTGCAGTAATACACCGCTATTACCAGGATCACTGGGCCATCTCCATTCTAGAGTAAGGTTATAGTTTGCATAATCGTTTTCAGTTCTGATATAGCCAGATGGTTTACCGTTACAATTTATTACTCCATCAACGATATTCCACACGGTATCAGTATTCACCGTGCTGTCTGGGATAAATTTTACCCAACTGGAAAAATCCTCACCATTCCATAAATTGATTGTTTGTGTAGGTACAATTACGTTATTCGGTAATGATTCTGTTCTTTCCTGCAAATTTTTTCCTTTACATGAAAACAAAAATAATGACGTTACCAACAGCCAAATAATTATTTTAAAATTTTTCATTCTTTCCGCCAATTGTGAGTTAAAAATTATCACATTTTATCACATTTTCGATACGCATCAATTACAGCTATTTCACCTTCCTTGCCCGGTTTGCTATTCCCGTGCTCCATACCGAGTATGCCGGTATAACCCTTTTCAAAGATATGTTTGAAGACATTATGAAAATTCACTTCGCCTGTTGTCGGTTCTTTTCTTCCCGGATTATCTCCAATTTGAAAATATCCAATTTCATCCCAAGCTAAGTCTATATTCGGGATCAAGTTTCCCTCGGAAATCTGCTGGTGATACAAGTCGTCCAAAATTTTGCATGAAGGACTATTAACGGCTTTACATATTTGATATGCCTGCGGGATCTGTGTTAAAAACATACCAGGATGATTGTAGAAATTTAGTGACTCTATTACCATCACCAAACCATGAGGTTCAAGAATTTCGCTTGCCCGCTTGAGTGATTCAACAACATTTGCAGTTTGATATTCAATTTTTAAACGCGGGTCAACATGACCGGGCACAACGGTCATCCACTTTGCATTCACACGTTTTGCAACTTCAACAGAATCTTTTATATCTTTAAGAAATTCATCTCTGTAATCCTGTTTGCCGCTTGTTAAATTAGGGTCTTTCCAGTAAATTTTATGAGCCACAAAAATACCCATTTGCAACCCGAGTTTTGTCATCGTTTTGGCGATTTTCTCTTGCACATCAACCGATTTATCCTTCATCCCGTTATCTTCAAGCGCAGGAATTCCCTGATCTGCAATAAACTTTAACTGATCGATAAGATCTTCACCTGCGCTATTCTTGAACATTCCGAAATGCGAAGCATAATTTAAATTGAACTTATGGTTCTTACCCGGTTTGTCGTCAGATGTATTGCCCAAAACAGTGTTTGCACCGAGGGATACCGAAGCTGCTGATAATGCTGTTGCTTTTATAAAATCACGACGTTTCATGTTTGTCCTTTTTTATGTTTAGATTTTTGAAATCTTATTAGAATGAAACTAATTATTATCTTTGTTTTTTCTCAGCAAGGATAGTCCTCCAAATCCGCTGATTATAGCCATGTAAAAACCAAAGTCGTACCACCAGCCGGTATTATTAACATCATATATTGAAATGGACGGATTAAAAAATCCCACAATCAATGACAGTGGAGCGATCCATCCATGCCAAATACCGGAAAAGAACCCGGACGGATCATGTGGTCCGCTTGAACCGCCGCCGGGAAAACATGCCGTCAGCAACAATCCGGATAGCAGGATCACCGCAATATTACGTATATGCTTTCTATTCATTTTTTCTCCAAAATTTTATGAATATAAAAATCGTTTGATCTTTTTCGTCGGTGTTTTTTCAAACGGTTCAACCTGTTCTACAATCTTCTTGATCTTTGAAAAATTGTTCAATCTTTCATTTGCGTTTTTATGAATATCGTTCAATATTTTTTCAACAATTTTTCTTGCTTCAGGCTCGTTCATTTTTTGGATTTCGAAAACATCATCGATCTGCTCATAGTCAAGATGGATTCTTGCCTCCAAAGAACCATCTCTATCCAGGACTAAAGACTCGGCAACAAAAGACTGCTCGTTGATAATTGCTTCGACCTCTTCCGGGTAAATATTTTTACCGTTCGATCCGATGATTACATTTTTCGATCTGCCTCTCAGAAACAGATAACCGTCTTTATCCACCAAACCTAAATCCCCTGATCTGAACCAGCCGTCTTCGGTAAGAACTTCCCGCGTTTTTTCGGGATCTTTGTAATATCCGTTCATCACGTTTGGACCTTTGATCAAAACTTCTCCTTCGCCGGTTTCTTCATCGGGATTATCTATCTTTACTTCCATTCCTTCAAGCGTCACACCGGATGACCTGAAGCGCACATTAAAATTATCAGTGCCTGTTACCAGCGGAGAAGTCTCGGTTAAGCCATATCCCATAGAATAAGGAAACTTTGCCTCAAGCAGAAATTTTTCAACATCACCGGCAAGAGCTGAGCCGCCAATGCAGAAGAGTCTTAACTCTCCTCCAAAAGTATCTTTCAATTTTTTACCGGCGACGGAATTCATCTTCTTTCGCAGCGGAGCAAATTTATACAGTTTTCTTGTAATTGTTTTTTTATTGATCTCAGCCAGCACTTTGTTTCTATATATCTTTTCGATAACCAAAGGAACCGAAAGCATAACTGTTGGTTTAACAACTTTCAATGCAGGCAGCAAAGCCGCGGCAGTCGGAGGTTTTTTCATGTAATAAATTGCAGCGCCGCTTAATATTGGAGTGACCAAACCCAAAGTTGCTTCGTAGGTATGATATAAAGGCAGAATGGATAACAGCCTGTCTTGTTCGCTCATGTTTACAAGCTTTACGCTTGCCTGTGCATCATATACAATGTTTTTGTGAGTAAGCATCACACCCTTTGAATGACCGGTAGTGCCGGAAGTATATAAGATGAGAGCAAGATCATCTTCTTTGATTTTATCATTAGCAAGTCCAACCATTTTTAGTGCGGCAAATTTTATTTTTTGAAATTCCTTTAGACCTTCAGCCATCGCCGCTTTTATTTTATCATTTTTTGTCTCATCGGGAATAATCGAGAAATCATCCAGTAAAATTGTTGTTGTCAAAACGTCCGATTTAAATTCTTCAACTTTTTCATATTGTTTTGATGAAACAAAAAGAGCTTTGCTTTCCGAGTGACGCAGTATGTGATGGATCTCAACTGCTTTGAACTCAGTCATTATCGGCACGCCAACCGCTCCTATAGAAGTAATCGCGAAATAAGCAATTCCCCAATTCACACTGTTCTCGCTGAGGATTGCGACTTTATCTCCAGGCAGCACCCCCTTTTCGCGCAAGAATTCAGAGACAGAACTTACTTTTTCTCCAAGTTCTTTGTAGGTAACGGAATCTCCGTTTACCCAGGCTAAAGCAGTTTTGTTTTCATACTTTGATGTGCTAAAATTAATGAGTTGATCTAAGGTGAGTTTGTCTAACATGATAAATTTTCTCCCAAAATAATTATATTATTAAGATCGTAATTTTGCAATCAAATTGAAACTAAATTTTAAATTAATTCCGAGAAAAATCTCCATCAAATTTAGAATACTCAATGTTTATGTAGAGTACCAGCCAAATGCATTTTCAAGTGTTCATCAAACTCAGCAAGGTTAACCCAGCCACGGTTTGCATCCTCCTTTGAATCAATATCTTTGATGTAAGGCTTAATATCAATTAACGGGGTATTATTTAATGCATCTATCCCGGAAGTAGTGATTATGTTTTTTTCGATCTTTAATATTTTAACAACGCTTAAACCAATAGGGTTTGGTCTGTTAGGTGAACGACTTGCAAACACACCAACGGATGTCTTTCCTTTAGCCCAGGGCGGAGAAATAACATTTTGATAATCTTTATCAAGACGATCTAAAAAATAGAGCACATAAATGTAGTTGAATTTTTCAAGTGAAGTTAAAGCGGATTCATATTCGGGATAGACCTCAATTGTAAAATCACCTTTTGCCTTTTCATTCGACTGATTAGGAGCGTTATCCTTATACGGAGTGTGGATAACTCCTATCTGTTTGATGCTAAACTTCATATCTGTAAACATTTGTTGTTCGCTGTTTAAATCCAAGCCGCTGATATAACCTGTTTGCCGCTTCTCTGCTGGGGCTTGAGGTTAAATCGATCTTTTTAATTCCCAACTCCTTAGCCTTTTCTATTGCCGCAAGTGTTATCTTTTCCCCAATGCCTTTACCCCGCGCAGATTTATCAACAACCACATCCTCAATTCTGGCTAGCATACCGGTTGGGATATCTATTATTGCAAGGGTTAAAATTCCGACAATTTTGTTGTTGAGAGTTTCATCCGATGCTGTAAAGAGGATTGAGTTTTTTGACGATACAATTCTATTGAGGTCTTTTTGAGAAAAGGATAACTTCGAAGTAGTTAATTGCGAAAGGAGCTCAATCATCACATCGTAAAGCTCTTCTGATGATTCTGTTACTTCTTTAATTTCAATGTTGTTGTTTTGATTCATCATTTTACACCAGCATTAGTTTGGGGTTTTGTCACGATTTTTGCTTCTCGTGCAAAAATCCCGCCAAAACCAAATTTCTTTCCTTTCTTTTTACAAATAAGTCTTTATAAATAAAAAACTATTTTAACGAAATAATATAATAACACGAGGTTGTAACAAAATTTCTCAAGCCCGGAGTTGAAGAGATAAAACTTAACTGTTTTTTAGGTTTCAGTCCGAACTTTACTTCATAATTCGGATTTATAAAATAAAAAGTTTTCTTCTCTATCTTGTAATTGTTGTCTACAAGAATTTTTTGAAATCTCTCAATTGTAATTCCGGTCTCTTTGATTTCCAACAGACCATCGATTCTCTCTTTCTCTTCATTGAATAAATTTAAGATTCCCTTGTAAATAGTCTTTGGCAGAATATGATAATAAGGCATTACCGAAAGGATTTTGTTCTTACAGATCTGCTGATGCCCGCCGAAAGGATTATACCAAGGAGGAAAAGCAAGAAAGAATTTACCTTCCGGTTTCAAATACTTCTTAACATAACTCATAAACTTTTCTTGATTGTGGATATGTTCAATTACATCACGCATAATTATTAAATCGTATTGCCCTAGCAATTTCGATTGGTAAATATCCTCGGTAATTAAAGTGAATTTTTGTTTGTTTGGATGATCATCAAAAAAACGTTTTCCGTTTTCTATCTTTTTTTCAGAAAGATCAACCCCGGTTGCTTTACATCCGATATCGAGAAACGGTTTTAAGTTACCGCCTTCACCACAGCCGATCTCAAGTACTGAGAGAGAAGCATTAATGTTCATCACCTCACTAATAAAGGGAATTACATACTTCTCGGCAGTATAAACTTGCT
>QILJ01000488.1 GCA_003233295.1 Ignavibacteria bacterium
ACAGTAGTTGATCGATTCACAAAATATGTTAAATATGATACGCAATCGGATGAAGATTCTGAAACAACTCCGAGCACAGAAAAACAAAAAACATTATCAAAAGATTTGGTGGAAGAGTTATTAGAATTAGGTTTGAGCGATGCCCATATGGATGAGAATAGTTATGTAATGGCAACACTTCAAAGCAATACCGACAAAGATGTTCCAGTGATCGGGTTCATTGCGCATGTTGATACTTCGCCTGCAGTGAGCGGTGAAAATGTTAATCCGCAGATCCACAAAAACTATCAAGGCGGTGATATTGAAATAGGTGAAGGAAAAGTAATTGATGCGGCTAATAATCCAGAGTTGAATGATATGATCGGGATGGATATTATCACAACAGACGGCACAACATTATTGGGCGCCGACGACAAAGCAGGTATAGCAGAAATAATGGATGCGCTTAATTATTTAAAAGAACATCCGGAAATTAAACACGGAACAATAAAAGTGGGATTCACCCCTGACGAGGAGATCGGACGCGGAGCAGATAAATTTGACGTTGAAAAATTCGGCGCAAAATATGCATACACAATTGACGGTTCAACCCGCGGCGAAGTTGAAACGGAAACGTTCAGCGCCGATGCAGTTGTTATTACATTCAGCGGAATAAATGTTCATCCGGGATATGCAAAAGACAAACTGGTCAACTCGATGAAAGTTGCTGCAAAGTTAATTGAACTGCTTCCGAAAAAAGAACTTTCACCGGAAACCACAGAAAAACGAGAAGGATACGTTCACCCCGTTTCAATAAACGGCAACGAGGAAAAAACTGTTGTTAAGTTTATCATAAGAGATTTTATTGATGAAAAGCTGATAGAATTTGAAGACCTTCTGAAATCACTCTGCGAAAAAGCTGTTGCTGATTTTCCCGGTTCATCATTCGAGTTTGAAGTTATTGAACAATACCGCAACATGAAAAATGTTTTGAACCAACATCCGAATGTTGAGGAAAATGCTCTCGAGTCACTTAGAAGATTGGGCATCGAACCGATTCAATCGGCTATTCGCGGCGGAACAGACGGTTCACGGTTGAGTTATATGGGGCTGCCGACTCCTAACTTATTTGCGGGCGGACACAACTTCCATGCAAACACGGAATATGTTGCAATTCAGGATATGGAAGCGTCAGTTAAAAATATTGCAACACTAATTCAGATTTGGGAAGAAAAAGCATAATAATAATTTAATAGAGAAACTATGTATGTAGATTCGCATTGTCATCTTTTCTTCCACAACTTTGACGAAGATAGAGATGAAGTGATCCAGCGTGCTTTGGATGCGGGAGTAAAGTATATGCTTGTTCCCGGAACCGATCTGGAGACATCGCAGCAGGCAATTGATCTGGCTGAAAAGTATGATTCCATTTACGCAGCCGTTGGAATTCATCCGCACGATACAAAGGATTGGAACGATTCGTTGGTCGCTGATATTAGAATTTTAGCAAAGCATGAAAAAGTTGTTGCAATTGGTGAGATCGGGTTGGATTACTACTATGACTTTTCACCCAAAGGCAAACAGATAATAGCGTTTCAAAGACAAATTGAATTAGCGCTTGAATTAAATCTGCCCATCATTGTACACAACCGTGATTCCAATGAAGATATAATGGAGTTTGCGCGGAAGTATAGAGGAAGCAAATTAAAAGCGCAGTATCATTGTTTTGCCGGTTCGGTAGAGAATGCGCGTGAGTTAATAGAGATGGGGCATTACATTTCGTTCACCGGCAACATTACTTTTAAAAAAGCTGATAGTATTAGGGAAGTCCTTGCTAGAGTTGATGCGGAGAATCTTCTGTTAGAGACTGATTCTCCTTTCCTGACTCCAGTACCATATAGAGGAAAGAGAAATGAACCGGTTAACATCCCAATCATTGCGGGAACAGTTGCCGAAATTCATAAATTGAGAACAGAGGATGTTGGTAGAGCAACGTCTTGGAATGCATATAAATTATTCGGAATAGGAAATAAGATGAAGTTAAGTTACACATATCAAATAGGAAATTCACTTTATATAAATGTCACCAACAGGTGTAATGCCGATTGTGTTTTCTGTGATAGGAAAGGAGAAGCAGTAATAAAGGGGTATAATCTGAAAATGAGTAAGGCTGAAGAACCCGAAGCAGAAGTTTACATCTCCGAGATCGGCGATCCGACAAAATATAATGAAATTGTTTTTTGTGGTTACGGTGAACCCACGATAAGGTGGGATGTTGTAAAAAAAGTTGCCGAGTATGTTAAGAGCAAAGGGGGTAAAACCCGTATGAATACTGACGGTCATGGCAACAATATAAATAAACGGGATATAACTCCCGAACTTTCCGGATTGATAGATATAGTTTCAATAAGTCTTAACTCAACCGATCCGGAACAGTACGCTAAACTTATGAGAGTTGATAAATCATTGCATGCCGAGATGCTCGACTTTGCAAAGAGAGCAAAAAAACATTCTCATGTTGTAATGTCAATTGTCGGGCTTAGCTCGGTTGATACGGAGAAAGCCAAGCAATTCGTTACGGAAGAGATCGGAGTTGATTTTAGAGAGAGGGAGTACTTTTAATGAAAAAACTTGTTTTATTTTTGTTAGTATTTTCAAACACATTGTTTTCTCAAACAGATCCTTTTACAGCCGGAGATGATATTGACCTCCTTCTGAAAGATGACTTCTTCCAGGGATGTCAGCTGGCTGTTGATGCTTATGATTTGACAGCGAAGAAAATAATCCACCGGCATAATAAAAAACTTCTGATGAGACCGGCATCCAATATGAAAATTTTAACCACATCAACAGCGCTTTATTTTCTGGGTCCGGATTATACTTTCAAAACTATAATTGCTCATGACGGAGAGATTGATGATTCTGTCTTGGTCGGCAATCTTTATTTTATCGGCGGGTTTGATCCCGATTTTACTTCTGAGGATCTCGACACTATGATCATGCAGTTAAAGGATGAAGGTATTGCAAGAATAGAGGGTAATTTATATGGTGATGTTTCCAAAATGGATTCTCTTTATTGGGGAAACGGCTGGATGTGGGATGATGATCCTGCAACTGATTTCCCTTACATGACACCATTAACAATTAATGATGCTGCGGTTAAAGTGGTTACTAAGCCAACGACCGTTGGAGAAAAGCCGGAAATATCGTTTATACCGGATCTGTTTAAACCAGACTTTATCAATAATGCTGTAACAGTGAAGGGTGATTCTTCTGATTTAGCGGTAACGCGGGATTGGCTGCATAATTCTGATAAGATAATAGTTAGAGATAGCATCGGCGTTGACGACGAACCTGATACGACCAGTATAAATTTAATAAACACTAATCATTATTTTCTTAAACTAGCTAGGGCAACACTTAATAAACACGGAATTACAGTTCAAGGAAAATGTGATACAAGCACTGCCCCGGATGATGTTGAAATATTGGTCGAGCACGAAAGACCTTTTTCGGAAGTAATAGTAAACCTCAATAAAACAAGCGACAATCTTAGCGCAGAGATGACCCTAAGAGCATTAGCGTATCAATTCGATGGAAAAGGAGCTTCAGCAAAAGAAGGTGTGAAAGTAATTGATAGTTTAATAACTATTGTTGGACTTGATCCAAAAGATTATAGGCTGGTGGATGGTTCCGGAGTTTCGCATTACAACTTGGTAACAGTTGAACTTCTGAATGAACTTCTAAAATATCTTTATTTTGAAAAGGAGGACCTATATCAAATTCTTTACGATTCTTTTCCGATTGGCGGTGTAGATGGAACCCTTAGAGGAAGAATGAAAGAACCTCCTACATTTGAAAATGTTCATGCGAAGACCGGAACCCTAAGCGCAGTAAGTTCTTTAGCCGGTTATTTAACGGCAAAGAACGGACATATGATTTCCTTTTCGATAAATACGCAGAGTTTTGTAGGCAGCGCAAGAACAGCACGCGATTTTCAAGATAAGATCTGCGAGATTCTTGCAAACATTGATGAATAGAAGATGAAAACACATAAACAGTTTAATATATCTGCAAACCCTTTTGATCCCGATGTTTTAAGCGGATTGCTTTGGCAGTTAGATATTGAGGGAATTACCGAAAATAAAAATTCTCTTTCTATTTATGCCGGTGAAGAAAGCGAAGTTTCCGTTGTTCAAATAAGCGACATGCTGAACTCACTAAAAGACCAGAATATGATTGAATCTTTTTCAATTGATGAAACTTCGGTAGAAGAAAGAAACTGGAATGAGGAATGGGAAAAAACTATTGATGTGATTGAGATAAATGATAAAATAGTTATAAAACCAACTTTCAGAGATTACTCGCCAAAACCGGAGCAGTTGGTAATCACGATCGATCCGAAAATGTCGTTCGGTACAGGGGAACATGAAACCACTAAGTTAGTATTGGATCTTCTGGATAAATATATTAACGAAGGAATAAGAGTTCTGGATGTAGGTAGCGGAACCGGCGTCCTTTCAATCGCCGCTTCTCTCCTCGGCGCTGAACATGTTCTTGGAATTGACAACGATGAATGGTGTTTGGAAAACGGTTTGGAAAATGTCGGGCTAAATAATGTTAATGATAAAGTAGAAATTAAATTGTCAGAGATTTATGATATTAATGAAAAACCGTTCGACCTGATACTTGCAAATATTAATAAACATATTCTGCTCGATATTGCCGATAGAATTTATCAAGTGACAAAAAATTCCGGTAAAGTAATTCTTTCGGGACTTTTAATTGAGGATAAAGCAGATATTATTAGGCTTTATAACTCCAAAGGATTTTCCCTTATTGAAGAGAAAATCCTTGGAGAATGGGTTGCATTAGTTTTTAAAAAATGACAACCATTTAACATGGGATAAATTTTAGGCTACTAATTTTTCAAGCAGTCTAATAAATTCTTTCTTTTCAATCTTCTAAATTTGTTGTTTCCTCGTCAAGCAAACTCAAGTATTCCGGGAAAATTGATTTAATTATTTCTTTCCCTTTTTCAGTTAACTGGGCGTTGATGATTCTTCTGTCAGTTTTCGATGGAATTCTAACAACAAAATCACGTTTTTCTAAATTATCAACTACGCATGTAATATTAGCGCCGGTTACATTAAGCTCATTACTGATCTTTTTTAATGGCATTGTGCCTGCATTGAATAAAACTTCCATAACATTAAACTGTGGAAGGGTCAATTTATATTGTGCCATCTTTTTCATGTGCTGTTTTTCAATTTTGCTGTGTCCGTTTGAAATCTTTTTCCAAATTTCAGAAGACAAATTTTGTGTTACTGTGCTCATTTTTCCTCACC
>QILJ01000374.1 GCA_003233295.1 Ignavibacteria bacterium
TAGATGATGTTACTTCTGCCAGCTTGTAATTTGAAAAGTTAACAAGTGCAAAGATCAAAAGAAAGCCTGCGCTGCCGGCAGTTGAAATACTTTCTAAATTAAGTGTGTTTGCTAAAGCCAAAGTAAATAGAGCGGTTACTAACAGACCGATAGGTTCGTTCCAAAATATCTTTGTGAATTCATGAGGGATCTCATCATCTTCTGCAAGTTCATAATTAACTCTGCTTCCGCCATAGAGTGTAGCATTAACAGCCGAAAAGGTAGATATCATTGCAGTAATACTTATAACAACAAACCCGATTTTGCCAAGCATCGGTTCAGCTGCAACAGCTAAAACATATTCTTGTGCTTCCCCTATCTTAGCAAAGGAAACTGAGCCTACTGTAATGATAGCAATCAGTACATATAAAACAACAACACTTATCGTAGAGATGTAAAAAGATCTCGGAACATTTACTTGTGGATTTTTAATATTCGGTACGGCGTTTGCAATTAATTCAAAACCTTCGTAAGCGACAAAAATCACCATGCCACCGCTGATAAGTTTTATCGGGGTTTCCCATTCTGAAATGTTTAATTGAAAAGTAAAACCACTGCCGAAAAGTCCGATAATACCAATAATTACAAATCCGCTAAGGATGATCATTTTAGTATAAACAGCAATGGATTCGGCAATGCTGACAGCTTTAAAACTAATGTAATTTAACAATGTGGATAAAATTATAAGAGAACTTAACAAAATATGTTTATCAATTTCATAATCACCGCTGATCTTTATCATCTTTGCGCCGTATGAACCAAACGCAGAAGAATACAACGAGAGCATTATGATATAACTTATCCAAAGTAAGTTGTTGGTCCCTCCACTAAAAACATTTTTGCCGAAACCCTTGTTTATGTAATTAACAGTGCCGCCTGTACTTGGGAAATACAATGAAAGCCGGGCATATGAATATGCTGTTATCATTGCGATGATCCCTGCAATCAAGAACGCTATGGGAGTTCCGCCTTTTGCCAATTCAACGGCTAAACCCAATACTGCAAAAATTCCACCGCCTACCATACCGCCAATACCAATAGCAACGGCTCCCTTCACTCCAATTTTATTACTCTTTGTCATCTTTCCTTTGAATTTGTTATAAACTCATGTCTCTATAATTATATCATATTTATCTAGTAAACCAAGAACCCCAATCGAAGAGAATTTTGCTTTTTTAATTCTATTTATCTCCGGATCAATTGAATAATTGTAGGCTGTGGAAAAATCAGCTTTCTCTAAATTTGTGCTTGAAAATATAGCTCTATTCAGATCACAATTTTCAAATGTTGAATTTGTTAAATCGGTTTCTGTAAAATCAGCTTCTTGAAGATCACAATTCTGAAATCCAATATTTTTTAATTCTAATTTATAAAATGATGCTAAATTTAAATGACAATTATCAAAATGCATCATTAATAAAAAATTATCACAATCATTGAAATTCAAACCTAATAGTTTACAATTTATAAACTTTACTCCTTTGAACGATGTATTATTTATTTTTGCCATACTTAAATCACAACCATCAAATTCGCATTCGATAAATGAAAAACTAGATAAATTTATATTTGTGAATTGACAATTAATAAATCTGCAATTATCATAATCACCCCGTGGAATTCCTTTTTCCACAAAATTAATTTTCTCAAAGACTTTATTTTCAATAATAGCTTGGTTCATTTTTGTGCATTATTTCGTTTCGAAAATTAGTGTTTTTGAGAGAGTATTCAGCAGAAATTTTTAGTAGTATCATTCTACAAATTTAATAAGAATAGTTTAGTCCCGGCTGAATTATCGGGATCACTATTGAATGATTCAAAAATTAATTTTGTGCCATCTGGTGAAACAGATGGAGCGCCGTCATATCCTTCATAGTTTGTCAGTCTTACAGAAGTTCCACCAGTGACAGGTATCTTATAAATATTTGATAAGTCAAGTTCAAAATCTGTGCTGTAAATAATAAACTGACCATCATTCGAAAATGAAGCATCTGTTTTGTTTCCTGAACCGTTGGTAACTTTTGTTTTATCAGTTCCGTCAGTATTCATTATCCAAATATCCCATTGTCCATTTTCAAATTTCTGATAAAGAATTTTACTACCACTTGGAGACCAATTAGGCTGCCGGCAGTCATCCCCGCTATTAGTTAGGTAAATATAAGGAGAACTCTTATCAATTTTATATTTTACTATAATACCATTGCCTTCTTCATCTAACTTATGTGATTCAAAAACAACCCACTCACCATCCGAGCTAAATGTAGGTTCATATGCAACACTGTCCTGCCTATTTGTTATTTGTACTTCATCACCAGGCGATCCATTCTCATTGATTAAATAAATTTCATCATGCGGCTCTCTTGATGATGAAAATACAATTTGATTTGCTGCTCCATTCCAAGCAGAACCGGGCAGGTTAACATTAGTGCTGCCGTCAGATACCAATAATGTTAATTGTTTTGTTAATATCTTCCATTTGTATAGTTCGGCTGGTTCTTTGTTGTAGCCGTTAATGAATATTGTGAAAACTATCGACTTCCCATCAGGCGAGAAAGCCGGATTTTGAAGACTGCCGCTCAAAGAAATATTCAGTTCAATTCCATTATCATTTCTTTGCTTAGTAATAGGTGGTTCTGTAACATCTTCTTTACAGGAGATTAAGGATAATATCAATAATATTAAAATAATTTTCATTTAATTGTTCTTATTTCTCGCTATATAAATCACACTAAAAGCGGATAAGTATAGCGGGATCATATATTCAATTCTGTTAGTTTATTACATCTGGGTAAAAATTCATTTAGTTACTATTAACGGCTGAGTTCTAGTTATTTCAGTAAAATAACAAATTTAAATTGTCTGTAAGACTCCTTCGTTGAACTACTCCGTAGTTCCTTATAGTTTTGTCATCATTAACCACGTATTTCATACGTGGTTATTATAACTTTGACTGCTTTGCAGTCATAACAGAACTGTGAAATAGTTCAAATTATAATAACTATGGGTGAACCCCATAGTTAAAGACAAACAAGCAACAATCTACAATCCCGAAAACTTTCGGGAGTTGTCCAAAGGACTCTTAAAGAGAAATATAATTGCTGAATAGAACTTAGCTCTATTAACTAAATATCCCCATCGTAACGTATCCATTCCTGCGTTCTATGAAAAAAGAACACATAGCCGCGAACTTGCAATTTCCCGTTTTCAACCCAGAGTTTGCAGTCATATACTTTTCCTTTTTTAGGATCGAGAATTTCACCGTCTTCCCAATCATTATCGTCTTTGTTATACACCATATCTGTAATGATTGTCATACCCAATATTTTTTGATCTTTTCTCGGATCATCATCATCGCATTTGTCACAAACAGGGTCCGGGTCCTCATCGGGTAACCTAAATAATTTTACAACATCTCCGTAGAGTTTTCCATCCTTAATATAAATTTTAACAACAGATTTAACACGCCCGGTTTCGTCATCAATAGTTTTCCACAATCCGGTTATATCTTCGTGTTGTGCAAAAAGTAAGTTTGAGAGTAAAAGGAATATTAACATGGCTGGGAATATGAATAAACGTTTCATCACTTCTCCTTAATTTTCAATTAGTTAATGGATTTTGAAAAATATGAATTTTTAGATACTTCTCAAAGTTAAAGTAACTAATGATTTTTCGTTTTGCATAAAAAAAAACAGTAGTTTTGAAAATATATATCCAGTATCAAGTTGATTTAAATGAAATATAAAATTCTGATAACGCTATTAATGCTGATCTTTATCGTTCAAAATCAAGCGCAGAAAATTAAAGGAACAAATGTCAAAGATAGTATTTTTACTTCATTTAAAAGTGATTTTGGATTTAATAATTTCTTTGAATTTAACACTAATAATGTTCTTGGTTATAGTAATTTTGGTCAATACCAATACAATAGAATATTTGTACAACAAAATCTAAATTTTAAGCTCTCTAAGTTTAGCCATTTTGATAAGTGTTTGAATGAAGTATGGATTGAAGGATCAATATAAATATGACCTTGGTGCTATAGGGGAATATTTGGGTTTGACGAAAAATGCCGCAGCAATTTTAATAGGTATTATTTCACTGTTATAATTTTTAATATGAGGAAAGAAAGATCCTTCCTCATATTATATTAAATTATTTCTTTTAGTGCATCATAATTCGCTTTAATTGTTTTATCTAAGTCTTCCGTAGTATGTGCGGTGGAAATAAACATTGCTTCAAACTGTGACGGTGCAAGATAAATTCCTTTCTCAAGCATTTTGTGAAAATATTTCCCGTACAGTTCTGTATCCGATTTCATTGCAGAGTTAAAATCGGCAACATTTTCTTCTGTAAAAAACAAACAGCTCATCGAACCAACTCTATTCATCACAAAAGATCTGTTGAGTTTTTTCAAGTTCTCTTTTAAACCTTCTTCGAGATATCCGCTTTTTTCTTCGAGTATATCGTAAAGATTTTCATTTTCCTTAATATGTGTGAGGGCAGCAAGCCCGGCACTCATAGCAAGAGGATTGCCGCTCAATGTTCCTGCTTGATAAACCGGACCAACCGGAGCAAGAGTATCCATAATATCTTTTCTTCCGCCAAACGCACCGACGGGGAGTCCGCCCCCGATTATTTTCCCAAAGGTTGTTAAGTCCGGTTGAACGCCGTAGACTTCCTGTGCTCCACCTTTGGCAACTCTAAAGCCTGACATTACTTCATCGAAGATCAGAACAATGTCTTCCTCATTACAAAGAGTTCTTAATTCTAATAGAAACTCTTTGGCAGCGGGAACCACTCCCATATTGCCGGCAATCGGTTCAATGATTATCGCAGCAATTTCGTTCCTGTTTTCTTGAAGAAGAGATTTTCGATGTCATTATAATCGGCAACAAGAGTATCTGCCGCGTTGGCTGCAGTAACACCCGGACTTGTAGGCACTCCGAAGGTAAGAGCACCCGAACCGGCTTTGATCAGGAAGTAATCAGCATGCCCGTGATAGCAGCCTTCGAATTTGATAAATTTGTTCCGATTAGTAAATCCGCGGGCAACACGAACAGCGCTCATCGTTGCTTCTGTTCCGCTATTTACCATTCTGATTTTTTCAACTGATGGAACAAGCTCAGTTATAATTTTTGCCATTTTAATTTCAAGTTCAGTCGGCGCTCCAAAACTTGTTCCCTTTTCAAGATTAGCTGTAAGGGCATTTAAAATAAACTCAGGGTTATGCCCGAAAAGATGAGGTCCCCAACTCCCGATATATTCTATATATTCATTTCCATCCACATCATAAATTCGAGAACCTTTCCCGCGCTCAATAAATAACGGGGTACCGCCAACAGATTTAAAAGCGCGTACAGGGGAATTCACACCTCCGGGAATATATTTTTTAGCTTCTTCAAAAAACTTTTCACTTTTAGAATAATTCATATTGCTGTCCTTTTAATCGTTTAGTAATTTTGCAACATCTTTAGCAAAATAAGTTAAAATCATATCGGCACCGGCTCGCTTAATTCCCAGCAAAGATTCAAGTATTACTCGCTGCTCATCAATCCAATCAAGCTTGCCAGCAGCTTTGATCATTGAATATTCTCCACTCACTTGATAAGCAGCCAAAGGCGTATTGAACTCATCTTTTATCCTGCGGATAATATCCATATAAGGACCGGCAGGTTTAACCATAATGATATCAGCGCCTTCTAATATATCTGACTCGGCTTCTCTTATCGCTTCATCGCTGTTTGCTTCATCCATTTGATGTGAGCGTCTATCACCAAACGAAGGAGCCGAATCAGCTGCATCTCGGAATGGACCGTAATAACCGGAAGAATATTTTACTGCATAGCTCATTATCGGGATTTTAC
>QILJ01000120.1 GCA_003233295.1 Ignavibacteria bacterium
GAATACTATCCTTTCACCGATGAAGAATCGCGATTACCTTGGCCGGACGGACGAAGAGGTCTGGGTATTTCGGTTTCCGTAAGAAATTATCAGTGGTCAGCTCGTCTTGCTGAAGATATTATGATATCGATTTATGATATTACAAACAACGGAAAGGCATTAAACAAAGCAGTAGTTGGTATGTACGTTGATCCTGATATGGGCGGTTCACTTGAAGGCGACGATGCAAGTTTTGACGAACGAGATGATATTACATATGCATTCAATAAAAAAGGAATTTCCGGACAAGGTTTACCTATCGGATATTTCGGTTTTGCCTTCTTAGAGAGTCCCGGATTAATTGACGGTATAGATAACGACGAAGACGGTATGATTGACGAAAGTCAGAATAACGGAATAGACGATGATGGTGACTGGCTGCCTTGGCAAGATGAGAATAATAATGGTGTTTGGGATTGGGAAGATGTTGGAATTGATAGAAAACATGCTACCCACGACTTTGGTGAATATGACGGTATACTTCAGCCGGAAGAAGATGTGAATGGAAATGGAAGATTGGATAATGAACCTTTATTAAGTGATGTTGGTTCCGATGGTTTGTCACCTGACGATGAAGGTTATCTCGGGCCTGATGCTGATGGAACGGAAGCTAACAGTGTCCCCGATCAAGGTGAACCGAACTTTGACTTTACAGATAACGATGAATCTGATCAGGTCGGATTAACTTCTTTCTATTTAAGAGATGTTGATAATACAATGGCTGATGATGAAACTTATTGGGATGTTGAAATCAAACCTGGCGTTTTTAATGTTCGCCCCGGTTATCAGCGTGATATTGCATTCAGTTATGGTAGTGGGTATGTCAAATTTTCCGGCGAAGAAAGAAAGCATAGATATGCAATTGCTCTTTTGTTCGGTAATAATGCCGATGATATTTTAAGAAATAAAAGAACGATGCAGGTTATTTATGACGCTGATTACAATTTCTCCAAACCTCCTAGGAAACCTATAGCTAGTGCGGTTCCGGCAGATGGGAAAATTGTTCTCCATTGGAATAATGCTGCTGAGTTTTCAAAAGATCCTATTTACGGTTTAGATTTTGAGTGTTACTATATTTACAAAAGTACTGACCCGACTTTTGATAATATCAAAACAATTACAGATGCTTTTAATAACCCAATTCTTATGGCGCCTATTGCTATTTATGATAAAAAAGATGGTTTGAAAGGCGTTCATCCTATAAATATCGGTGCTGAACTTGGACCGGAAAGCAACCTCGGTGTTGCCTATAATATGGGAACAGATAGCGGGTTGCTTCACTATTATGAGGATAAGGAAGTAACCAACGGTCGTACATATTATTATGCTATTGTTTCTGTGGATCAAGGTTATGACGATTCTTTCTATCCGGATATTTCACCTAGGGAGGGATTGGTCAATACTTCACCAACCGAGTGTACCGCAATCATTCAAACAGATCTTTTAGGCAGAGCAGTTAAAACAGATCAAAACACTATTATTGCAACTCCTTATGAATATCCCGCTGGATGGGTTGATCCGGTATTGGGAGAGAAGGGTTTTGAAAGAGTGTCAGGTTTTGGTACCGGTGATATAAAACTTGAGATTATCAGTCCAAGAGAAATTCGTCCGAATACTACCTATTCTGTCAACTTTTTTGATGACGGCGTTTATAAACAATATGATAGTGCATTTACCGGTAATACAAACAAAGCGCTTATATATAACGAAACCAATGGGGAAGTAGTAAAAAGTATTATTGATCCTGACAGCAGTGATGAAATAAATGAATTTATGGGAGATGGATTTAGAATTGCTTTGGAAAATGAACCGGCTGCTTTTGATACTGCAATTTGGGCTACTGGAAACTCGATGCTGCAAATCAAGAATAGCACTTGGTTATTTGGCGGTACTCCTGTGCCTCGCGACTATGAGATCAGAGTAATGGCACCGATCGATTCAATTACTGGTGAAGGAGCCGATACATCCGTTTATTCTAGTCCGACTGTTACAGATTTCCAAGTCTGGGATATAACCAATCCTGATAGTACTTTTAAAGTCAAATTTAGGTATAGAAATGGGTATATGTATCCGGATAAGAAAGGTAGTTTAAGCCATGGTGATAAAATACAACTGGTTTCTAAATATGATTATTCGGTAAGAACATGGTTTTTTGACATATTTTTACCTGGACGAGATACCATACCAGACGAAGATATTGTTTATCCGGTTGAAGGTGATGTAATCAAGATAACAACTACCAAACCTTTTGATAGAAAAGATAAATTTACCTTTACAATAGATGGAAACTATATTGATACAAATAAGATTAAGAACGATCTCAGTAATGTGTATGTTGTTCCTGATCCTTATGTAGCGGTTAGTTCCCTTGAGAGAAAAGTAATTAACCCGGATGAAGGCAGAGGTGACAGAAGAGTTGATTTTGTGAATTTACCGAATGAATGTACTGTTAAGATATTTACAACATCAGGTAGATTTGTTAGAGAATTACATCACTCTTCAGAAAATTCAGATTCCAGAATGCCTTGGGATCTGAGAACAAAGGACGGTTTAGAGATAGCACCGGGAATTTATTTCTTTGTTGTTGACGCACCTGGCGTGGGTCAAAGTATTGGTCGATTTGCAATAATTAAATAATTATTTATTGGAATACTCATGAAAGTTTGTAATCAAATAGTTAAGATTTTATTCTTTTTAATGATAACTTTTAATCTATCATTTGCCGGTGAGGACCCCGCCAAAACAGCGCCGTTCTCTACGGAAGTAGATGCAATTGGAACCGGGGCAATGACGTTCCTTGAAATTGGAATTGGAGCGCGTGCTATGGGAATGGGCGGTGCATTTGTTGCAGTTGCTAATGATGCATCGGCAACATACTGGAATCCTGCCGGTATTGTCTGGGCTGATAATGTTCAGATAGAAGTTAACCATAACTCATGGTTTTTAGATGCTAGCTTCGATTTTATGAGCGGTGTTATTCCTCTGCCGGATCTTAATTCTTCTATAGCTCTCAGCGTTACAACAATTGGTTTTGGTGAGCAGCCTGTCAGAACGGTAGACAGACCAACAGGTACCGGCGAATCTTACGATGCAAGAGATTTTTCTGTTGGATTTACTTGGGCTACGGCACTAACAGATAGATTTTCATTCGGTATTTCCGCAAAATTTCTTTCATCCAGAATATGGCATGAAACTGCAAATGCTTTTGCCCTGGATTTTGGTATCTTTTACAGTACGGCAATTGAAGGATTGCGCCTTGGTTTCAGTATGGCTAACTTTGGTTCAGGCGTTCAATACAGCGGCAGAGATCTCGATTCCACTATTGATCCGGATAAAAAAGTTGAAAATTTTGACAGAGTTCCTGCTGAATATAAAACCGATCCGTATCCGCTTCCGATCCTTTTCCGTGCCGGTATTTCATACGAACTTAACTTAGGTGATTTTGGTTCTGCATTGTTTGCCGCCGATCTGCTTCATCCTAGTCATGCACCGGAAGGTATAAATTTAGGTTTGGAATATGGTTTCCTCAATATGTTCTTTATAAGAGGCGGTTATCAGAATTTGCTTGATAATACATCGATCAATGGTTTGACTTTGGGAGCCGGAATTGATTATTACAACGAAAACAGCGGCTTCGGTGTTAGGTTCGATTACTCTTGGGCTGATTGGGGAGTTTTGGAAAACGCTCAAAGATTTTCTGTAGGACTTGTTTTTTAAATCTTATTAAAAATTCATAAGGAAAATTTTGTAACTTTGGTCTCATAATCTTTACTTGGTTCCTATATGAATTTTCTAAAACGAACAACCAATAAAAAATCTATCATAATAATCAGTTCACTGATATTTGTTGCATTAGCAGTTCTGTTAATATTTAAACTTACAAGATCAGAACCTGAGATCATCGCAAAGGTAGGGAATAGGGAGATCACAAAAAATGATTTCCTTCTGAATTATGAATTCGGTCTACCGCATCTCAAGATAGGAAATACAACCCTCGAGAGAAAAAAGAACTATCTTCAGTTCATGATAAATGAATACTTACTCGCATTGGATGCCGAAGAAAAAGGTCTGAACAACACACCGGAAGTAAAATACCAAACAGAAAAAACAAAAAGAGAATTACTCATAGAAAGCATCATTGATAATGATATTAAACCGAATATTAAAGTAAGTATGGATGAGATCAAGGATGCGATCAACAAATCAAAAGTCAGTTTTAAATTCTTTTTCTGGCCAGAAAAGGATCTTAAGAATGCCCGGATAATCAAAAAGATGTTCGAGGAAAACGGGATTGAAGAAACATTTAAAAAATTAAGCGGTAAAAAATCTGATTTCCATTTTGATATTTCTAAATATACATCCGAATACTTAACATGGCTTGATATTCCTAAGGAAACTTTGAATGCGATAAAAGATCTGCCAGCGTTCCAGTTTTCCGATCCCGTAAAAATTGATGGTCTCTATTACATTTTTCAAATTCAGGATATACGTCGTGAATCAGTCACCACAAATGAATATCTGAACAAAGCTTCTACTTTCAGAAAGATTCTGTATAATCAAAAGCTCAAAGATGAAGTTGACAAATTTGTCGATAAGCTTATGACGCCTAAAAAGATAAGGACAAAAACAAAGATCTTTAATGTATTTGCTGATGCAGTGATCGATTGGTACAGATCGAAGGAGCATGGCTCTTTAGGATTCGATGAATGGGTTAAAGCGCACAAAGATACAGCATCGGTAAAAAAATATATTGATTATCAAGATTCGGTTTTCATAACCTATAACGGCGGGAGTTTTACACTTGGGGAATTTAAAGACCATTTCTATTTTGATAGAATTGAAGCAGAATATCAAACCGAGAAGCAATT
>QILJ01000540.1 GCA_003233295.1 Ignavibacteria bacterium
ATTGAGATATTGATTATAGGGGGATGAAAGATTCAAGGTGTTTAAAAATTTCATGTTTTCATTTGACGGTATGTTTCCATCATCAGCATAAAGGAAATTTCGATAGCTGGCAGCACTTAATTTAAAGTGAGCTATTTTGAATTCTATATTTTGCAATTCGAGCGCTCGATACCATTCTGGAATAGAAATATTTGTTTTTCTTAATAAATCCTGCTCTACAATCTTTATTGAATCAAATTTTGAGAATAAATCCTCATAGGGCAAACTATATTGATGATATAATTCCCTCATTTTTCGCCCGTTATTGGAATAAACATCATACGTCGTTAATAAGAATTCGTTGATTGATTTATTTGTTGACCAGAAGGCAGGCACTTTCTCGGTGCAGTCAAAGACAATTCCTATAGTATCCTCTAATGAAGTAAATACCGGGATAGTAATTCCCTCAAGGATTAATTTATACTGTTGGGGCATGTGAGCAGCCAATTCCAATACTACTATGGTATCATTCCGAATTAAATACTCTGCGGTTTCCAACCGTTTGATTGAAAAGTTTGGCCCAAATGGTTCAATAACATTCTTAAATTCCAAAGAAACATACGCTTTTGAGTTTATTTTAATCTTCAAAGGATGTTCATTTATTGAATCATTACAGCCTAAATGCCCCATTAAAAGAATAGAAATCACAGCGTTTGCTAGTATTTGTCTCATTATCTAATTTATGATTATCATCTGAAGATACTACGTTTCACATTAATTGATTTTTATGGTTAATGTTTGAAGAATGTCCCTTAGCCCCGTGGGAAACTGCGGGGTTTTTTGTAACTTGAAAGTAGCGCCTCGCTCCGCCGTTTGGCTGGGTATAGCTGCCTTATTTGGGTGGCTTTTTTATTTGACAACCCAAGTCTGTGTAAATTCGAAAGGGTATCCAATTATTTGAATGGTGGGGGGAACTTCATACAAAAACCCACTAAACATTATTTCCAAACCATCGATTTCTAATTCTGCTGGCAAATTACAATACGCGAGAGGACCACGTCTATTTCCTCTGTTCAAGACTCCTTCGATTATAAAGGGATTAATCTTTAAATGCGTTGCGGTAACCGTGCCGAGTGCATTATTAAAAGTCTCAATTCTTTTTAAGTTGATGCTACAATTATCAATCAATTGAACCTCCTCATATGAAGCAGCGGATTGATCCTCACAATTGGATGTTACAAAACCCATTGCTATGAAGATGAACGTAAACGTTAGTTTGCTAGCCTCCATGACCTTAAAGTGAAGTGTTCATGCAACCTAATAGACGCTCTTTCTATCAAAAAAGTTGGGACAATGGGTAAAAATGTCATGATTCCCCATCTTCACCGAATGAGTGGAGTATCTACAAGTTTGAGTTTGGGAAGAAATGATACTGCGGGTTTTTTATTTGTAAATATAATTGCGTAAATAGCTTCTTACACAACACAGGACCGATTAATGACGTTATCATTTACACAGGATATGTATTATATTTGTAACCTTTTTTCTTATATTGTGTTATATAATGTGCAAAACTAAGTGTCACCGATCTCTTGGGAAGAAATAATAGCTTTCTTAAAAGCGTTTGGCCCGGTTAAAGGATTATTCTTATTATTCTTTATTGCGGCACACTGGTATGTAAGAAAATTATATAAACAGAATATTGATTTCAAACAGCAAGAAATTGATAGAATTGCCGATGATCACAAAGCTCTCAGAGAGGAAAACAAAGAACTTCGTGCAGAAATGAGGGAGATGCACAAGCTACAAGCCCATACACCCAAACAAGACAATTCAAAATGATTTACTTATTCATAGTTCCAGCAATGTTCTTGTTGTTGATAACAGCAGTTGAGCTATATAGTATTAAGAAACATGACAGAATTCTTTATAAATACTGTCAACTGCGAAGAAATATACTCAGCTTATTTAGAGAGCAAGGCTTGAAGTTAAATGAAGAAGACAATAATCTGTTGATGGAAATTTCTGAGTACGTGGATATAACAATTCACGAGTTCAGGTATATGAAAACTGAAATATTTAACATCAGAAATGCTAAGAAGTTGATCAATAAATCAGCATCAGCAACCAAAGTTAATAATTCATTTTTTATGCGGGATACCTCTAATAAAGATGTCTTAAAAATTCAGAAGCAGCTCAAATATTGTTTGATTGATTCGGCAATAGCATATACTCCTTTTTTACGTAGTCAAATCATATATTATCTTTTATTAAGAATCGCGGAGCTACTTGCAAAGCTTGGTGTTACAAAAGCTAAAAATATGGTGATATACCTTTTTGCGTACAAGAAAGGTGCAGATTGGTACGCTCAACCTGAACATCAATACAACATCTTTTCTAGGTACTAATAGGTCTTCAACATAGACTCAAACCAATAATCAGCCCCCCTTTAATAACCACCCTCCCTATTCAAGATTCAGGCCATTTTCTTAATTAAGGACTCCCTAGCCCACCCATAATTAATTGATCTCAGAGCATATACTATAGAGGCAACTATCAGAAAAGATGCTTATATTCACTTAATAATGATAATCTCAACATCTATAGAAACTCCAAGGCCCAGGGAATTGTCTCAAGTTTTGAGGGAAGAATTCTCTAATCGGTACTCCTATAAAACCTTTGGACTCGAATCGGAGAAGAGTATTATTGTTAGAAAATCTATTCTGGTCGGAGTTCAGGTAACCCCCAGAGGAAACGAAATTGGTGTGGACTTTATGATTCCTTCTGTTGCCGTTTCACTCTTCGCTGTTTTAATTCATTTTGCAGGGATTTTTAAAATACCTTCACTAGAGGAGTCATGGCGGGATCTCGAAATGGAAATAGCCGTCTTTTTAAGACGGAAATATGCTTAGGCCTACCCAATAATCAACCCTTCCCGGATCCATCCCCACTTACTACCAACCCATATACAATACAGTGGTTCTTTGGGACCTTCTTTAATTCCCTTGAATGGATTGATGGATAGGTCTACCAAAGTTCAAAATGTATTGAATGAAGTGTCATTGATTAAAGCCGATCATCCTTATACCTCCGAACCGACTACGGACCTGGATCCTGTTTCTTGGAGTCAGGAGAGTTTCAAACTGGCCAGAATGAAGGTGTATCTGGATGGCGAACTCCAAGGAAGTTCTGACAATGAAAATGCGCTATCAGTGCCAGAAAATTATGGGATGGAATCAAAGAAAGTTGGTGAGCAACAGGTTGCACTAGCTGGGTATAGGTTGGCCGAGTTAATGAAAATTGAAAATCCCTGACCGTCCGGTAACGGCCGGTCGCTGAATGTCCGGAAACGACCCAAAGGAGCTATCCTAGAATTGTTATGAGGCTCACTCACTAAGTTTAGTCAATCTAAATTGAAAGTAAGGATTAATGTATCCAGGAGATGCAATATTGTATGCATAATTTGAGGGATTTATTCTTTTGTTTATTGATTAAATCATATATTATAAATCTATGCCTACATAATCCATCATGAAAAACCTGTTAAACACTTCCATTATTACACTGGTGACAGCTTTCTTATTGCAGAATATTTGTCTAACTCCGGCGAAGGCACAGAACATTGAATGGACTCGCCAATTTGGAACTGCAAGTGATGATATAGCTTGGGATATTTCGGTGGATGCTTCAGGCGTGTATGTGGCTGGAGATACCGATGGTGATTTTCCTGGTCAAACCGGTTTAGGGAATAGGGATGCTTTCATGCGCAAATACGACAACAATGGCACGGAGTTGTGGACCCGGCAGCTTGGAACCGCAAGTGATGACCGTGCATTTGCAGTTTCAGTGGATGCTTCAGGAGTATATGTAGCTGGAGATACCGATGGCACCTTTCCAGGTCAAACCAGTTTTGGAGACAGGGATGCTTTCATACGTAAATACGATGCTAATGGCATAGAGTTGTGGACCAGGCAATTTGGAACTATAAACGATGACATAGCTTGGGATATTTGGGTGGATGCCTCAGGTGTGTATGTGTCTGGAACTTTTTTTGGAACCACAGGGTGGCCCGATAGCGAGGCTTTTATAAAAAAATACGATACCAATGGCACAGAAGTATGGACCCGGAGGATTGGAACTGACGACGGTGTAAGTGGTTATGGAATTTCAGGAGATGCGTCAGGAGTGTATCTTTCTGGAGTAACAGGTGCTGCACTTTCAGGACAGACACATATAGGATCTAGTGATGCTTTCATACGGAAATATGATACCAACGGCGTGGAGGTATGGACCCGCCAGTTCGGAACTGCAGACGTGGACCAAGCTTATAGCATTTCGGTAGACATGTCAGGAGTATATTTGTCTGGTGCTACCTGGGGTTCCATTACTGGTCAGTCAACAGGGGGAGTGATGGCTGTTTATATACGTAAATACGATGCTAACGGAACTGAAATGTGGACCCGCCAATTCGGAAGTGGGGGGGACATGAATGCGAATGTTTCGGTGGATCCATCAGGGGTGTATGTCGCTGGGACTGCGTCATCCACAGTTCCAGGAGGGACGAATATAGGTAATAGTGATGCTTTCATACGTAAATACGATGCTAACGGAACTGAAATGTGGACCCACCAATTTGGAACTACAAACAATGATAGATCTCCTAGCTTTTCAATATATGAGTCAAAGGTATATGTGACAGGATATACTTTTGGTACCTTTCCAGAACAGACCAGATCGGGCTTATTCGATGCTTTTGTTACCAAAATAATTACTGAAGTAGTAAATCAAATTCCTTCAGTAACCAATGCTATTGGAGATAAAGAACTGATAGTTGGTGATGACTTTACTGTTGACCTTACCACCGTGTTTAATGATCCGGATGGAGATGAGTTGAGCTTTACAGTGAGTAGTAGCAATACATCTGTGGCTACAGCAACCATCAACAACAACACCTTGACCATTGATGCAGTGGCAGATGGCACCACTACGGTCACGGTAACCACAGATGATGGTAACGGAGGTACCGTTCAGGATGATTTTATAGTTACGGTAATTGCTGCCAATGTAGCACCTACAGTCACAAATGCCATTGAAGATATTGAGCTGGTAGTTGGTGAAGGCTTTACCGTAGACCTCACCACGGTCTTTACCGATGCAGATGGAGATGATTTGAGCTTTTCAGTCAGTAACAGCAATGGATCAAAAGCCACTGCCAGTATTAACAACAACACCTTGACAGTTGATGCAGTGGCAGAAGGCACCACTACGGTCAAAGTAACCGCCGATGATGGAAACGGAGGGACCGTTCAAGATGATTTTATAGTTACGGTAATTGCTGCCAATGTAGCGCCTACAGTCACCAATGCCATAGGGG
>QILJ01000539.1 GCA_003233295.1 Ignavibacteria bacterium
CGATTTGCTGTGGACTAAATTTACTTTTTCTCATAATTACTGCTTAAAGTTAAAACTATTTTTAGACTTTTAAACAGTTCGGTTTTTGGGGAAGCTTACACATTAGTGGGCTATGTACAAAAAGAGAATTCAAAGTACTGGTCGGATAAAATTAATAGTTGGATTAATCAACTCATCACCAAAGAGATTGAATCAATTTTAGATTGGACTTCAAAAGATTTACTAACAAATATTTGTGGTTTTAAAGATGATAGATTAGCTCAGTTTGTTTCAATAAGTGAAAAGACGGATAAGACAAATATTAACCTTAATCATTATTTTGTTAATCTGACTTAGCTAGAAATTGTGTAAATGGGCTGTCCAAAACTACATATCGAAACTGCACCAACATTAAGCTTGGCATGCTCCAAAAAAGGTCAAAAGCCCTTAAAAAAGACGGGTAGTTACTATCCATTCGGGTTGAAACAAAAAGGGTATAATAACGTGATTCAAGGCGGGAACGATCTTGCACAACAATGGAAGTTCGGAGGAAAGGAGTTTAATCAGGAACTTGATTTAAATTGGTATGACGTGACTGCTCGAAATTATGACCCTGCTTTAGGTAGATGGATGAATATCGATCCATTAGCGGAGACATCGAGGAGATATTCTCCGTATGCCTTTCCTTAAAAAAATAGCTCATAATAGAGTTGATAAAACAGAGATAAATTTGCATCACTTATTTTTTGAATTTACCGTAAGTGCCAATTAGTACAGATATTTTTTGAATTCATTCTATTATAAATAAGTCATATTTTAAGAATTTTTTACATTAGTTGACAGTCTTTTTACACTTTTTTCACACTTTTTTTTACACTTCCTACTACATATCACAATAGCTTTGGTAAAAAAAAATGAAAAACATATTATCAGTACTTTTTATTCTCTATTCAACATTAATTTTTTGTCAAGATTTTAGAGAATCATCCATTCTCTCTGCGAATGATAATTGGGGAAAAGAAATTATAAAATTCCCCATTGAGTGGGCACCAAAATTAATTCTGGAAGGTTTTGAAGAATTGCGATTTTCACCACATTGGTCAAATGCAGAAAGTGACCAATTTTGGTCTTTAATAATGGCATGGAAAGTCAACTCTTCTGATGAATTAACTACCAAAGAGATAGAAGAAAATTTCGAAGCTTATTTTGATGGACTTATGACACCTAATCATTGGGCGACAACATTCCCAAAACCTACGGTAATTTTTGTTCTAAATCCAGAAAAAGATGTAACCCATTCGCTCGTTGGAAAAATGAAATTGTTTGATGGTTTTCATAGTGGAAAGCTTATTTCTCTAAATATCAAGGTAGAACAGCATTTTTGTAAAAACGTAAATAAAACTATTATCATATTTCGAATTTCCCCAAAGAATTTTGAACACACTATTTGGGATGAACTAAATAATATTATACGAAAACCAATGTCTTGCGAGTAACATAAATAATAAATCCACTCACGATCAAAATACATAATATATGAATTTTAAACTTTTTAATTTCAAAAATTGCTTATCCGCTTTACTTTTGTTAAGCACATTATCTTGTTGTAATACGAATAAAAATATTGCTCAAAAGAAAGAATCATCTCAAGTTATAAATGAGGCCAAAGTTTCCATTGCGCAAACTCTTCAAGAACAGGAACATTTATCCATTTCAGAACGTATAAAATTGTATCGCAAACTCAAAAAAGAAAACCCAGCGACTTATAATTTTGAAAATGAAGATGAAATGACCATGTATGGGTACAGACTTCTGTGGAATAAGCAATTAAACGATGCTTTAGAAATTTTTAAGCTAATTGTGGAAGAATTTCCTAACTCATCAAATCCTTATGATAGTTTAGGCGAAGCGTACTTAGCTGTAGGTGATTCAATCCAATCTTTAAAGAATTATGAAATCTCATTGAAGTTGAACTCGGACAACTTTAATGCTGAAGACCAAATTGATCGTATAAGATATCCTCACATAAAACCTATTACGCCTAAAGAAAAGTTCAGTAAAACCTTTACTAAACAAGCCTATATTGAAGACCTTCAACAACTAGGTGAAAAATTACTTGAAGTGCATCCCAACGCATTAAAGTTTATATCTGAAGCAGATTTTTGGAATTCTATAGAAGCTAAAAAAAGCCTTATTACTGACAAGACCACATTTGCCGAATTTGCATGGCATTGTAGTGAAATTATTTCTAACATTAACTGTTCTCATACATCTATGGGAAGTTTTTTTCTTGAAAATGATTTATTGCCAAGTACTTTAAGGTTTCCGCTTCAAACAAGACTTATAGGTAATAAGCTATATATAATCGATACTTATACCAATAGTGACAAGGTATCTATAAAAGATGAAATCACAAGCATAAACGACATTCCTATCTATCAACTTATCCCAGAGGTTTTTAAGCATATGGAATCTCAAGGTTTTGTAGAAACCACAAAGCGTCAAGAATTCAATATGTGGTCAACTATAATTATCCCGTATGCACTTAATTTTCCAGAAAATTATACAATTAATGTAAAAGGAAGACAACTTCCGATTCAACTAAATAGAATTGATAAAATGGAAGTTCCTTATAGAGATAATTCCATTCCGTTTTGCGGTAAAGATTTATGCCTTGAGATAATAGAAAATAAAAACGCGGCTATAATGACCCTCTATTCTTTCAACTATTATCCCTGGAACAACCTTGATGAATTCAAACAATTTGTTGATGAAAGCTTTAAAGAGATTAAAGGAAAACAAATCCAAAACCTAATTATTGATGTACGTTTTAATGGAGGTGGTTCACCTGAATCCAGTATCTATCTTTTAAAACATCTTGCTAAGAAACCTTTTGCTTATTTCTCTAAAACGGATAACTCAAATGGATACGGTATGCAGGAACCCTTTGAAGATAGTTTTAATGGCCATCTTTTCTTTTTGATTGATGGACATGGAAAATCCACAACTGGTCATTTCATGGCATTGGTAAAGCAATTGAATCTTGGAACGATAATAGGTGAAGAATTGGGGTCAAATCAGTTCTGTACAGCCGGACAAACGGTTTTAAGACTTGCCAACACCAAACTGATTTACTATGTCGCTAATTCAACATCAAAATTGGCAGACATCAATCTACCTGATGAAAAAGGCATCATACCTGATTACAACGTGACTCAAAAAATTGATGATTATCTAAAAAATATAGATACTGTTAAAGAATATGCTTTTAACTTATTAGGTAATGGTGTAGATTAGCTGAAGGGATAATTAATTAAAATAAATAATTGTAAAACAGTAATTTAAAATATAAACTTAGTTGTAAAAGATGGGGGAATGATCAGTATCATTCAGTTTGTGAATGTCATAAAATCGTTTTAGATGCTGATTTAGTTACTGGGGATGCAATTGATGATTTAACTGATATAATTAAGGATTTACTTGAGGTTAAATGGTGCTTTGAAAATGCGAGTGAGAAAAATGCGGAATATCATTTTTGGGATTTGATGAGAATTCATTCAGAGCAACACCTTGTGAACCTTTTAAAATACCTAAAAGATTTGAAAGGATAATGAGTGGACTTACTATATTAGACTGGACACAAAGTTGCCAGATATTGACCAGAAGAAGGTTCACAATATTAGACGGCAACTTTTATTCAAGAAATATTTGACATAATCAAAAAAGACCAGATATTGTTGATGTGATTAAATCCCAAACTTCCATGGATTTAAAATAAAAAAAACCGCTTTAGGGTTTTTTGTCTGGATTGTCTTTAGTAGGGAAAACTGAATATACAACGACTTCCTTTTCTTTTAGTTTTGATTTGAAAGTGTTCGGGGTATCTTGCTAGATAGTCAATCATCATTTCAACTTCATCCACAAACCGAGTTCCTAATCCTTCGCTTTTATCTTCGTACCACTTATAGCCATCTATAATGTCGTCTCTGGCACCGTCACAAACTCTAAGCTTGTAAGCCATGCTTGTCGATAAGTTCTTGTTTGATTTCTTGCCAAGAATATGAGGTTCCTTCTCCAGTTATATGTTTGGCTCTTCTTCTATCAAGTTCTTTGATTTGAGTCTTAGAAAGTACAGAAGGGTTTTTATTACTTTTATAATATTCAATTACCTCTACCATACGCTGAAGAAGTCCAACGTCGTTAGAGTTAAGAGATTCACTAATGATATTTTTTAATTCTAGAGTTCCCATAATGCAATCATTATAACACAAATATAGTCAACTTTAGTGTATTTAAATATGAGTATTGTGTATTAACTATTGTAGCAACACAAAAATCTAGCCGTAATTACTAGGTCAATATCTCACAAAGAATTAGTTTTGATTTAATCAATGGGCTGTCCAAAACTACATATCGGGAGTGAACCAACATTAAGCTTGGCATGCTCCAAAAAAGGTCAAAAGCCCTCAAAAAAGACGGGTAGTTACTATCCTTTACATTACAAACAAACCTAATACTATGAAGACCATCATCCCTATTGTCATGGCTTTACTGCTTGTCTCTGCTTGTAAAGAAGAGATGAAAGAAGCGCAGCCTGTTATTCACGATTCTATAGAAATTTCTAAGGAGACCGCCCGTAAAATGAAGTATCCTGCATCCCTTAAAGAAGTGCTGAAAGCACATGGCGGTATCGATCGTTGGAACGCCATGAATAATGTGTGTTTCGAAATTACCAGCAGAACAGGCACCGAAATACATACGGTTTCCCTCCCAGACAGGCGTACCAAAATTAAATCGGGAGCATGGTCTATCGTGCATGACGGACAATATGTGTGGTTGCATCAGAAAAAAGAAAACGCCTATAAAGGCAAGGCAAGATTCTATCATAATCTGATGTTCTATTCGGTGATGCAGGCATTCAATATTCAGAGGTGAAAGGCACAGAACTCGACGGAGAAGTATACGAAGGCATTAAAATAAGGTATAGTGAGGGCATAGGTGACTCGCCGAAAGATGAGTATATTCTGTATTATCACCCCGAAACATACATGATGGAGTGGTTAGGGTATACGGTAACGTACGATGATAATAGCAAGAGCGATACCTGGAAATATATTAAGTATAGTGAATGGCAGGATGTAAATGGCTTGTTATTGCCTAAAACGCTTACCTGGTATACCGTAATTGATGGCAAACCGGTTCAAGGCCGAAATAGTGTAAACTTCGATAAGGTGATTATTACCGAAACCATGCTGGATGATACAGTATTTTTAGTGCCAGA
>QILJ01000501.1 GCA_003233295.1 Ignavibacteria bacterium
TGAATCCTTGATTATAACCTAGAGCCAGTACTAATTCACCGAGAAAATCTCCTTTGACTATTTTATCAATTCTAACAGATGCTCCCATTCTCAGTGCTGTTGGTAAGCCTGAAGAAAATCCGGAAGAATATGCCCCTCTTGGTTCAACTGCGTTAGTGAGTGAATCAACTATATCAGAACCAATTATATCTTTAATAACTACATCTCCGTTTGCTGAGTATGTTGCCGCTCCGCTGCTCCATGATACTGTACCGATATCTGTGATACTAAGACCAAACTTCCAGATATCTTTTAACTGAGCAGACACACCGATGTTCATTCCCCAACCGTATCCTGCCGGCTGAAGGAATGCACCGAAATTAGAATTACGCCGTACATTTTCAAAATCATACTCAATTCCAAGATCCGGCGAAAAAGCGAAGTTAGCTTTCATGTTGTTTATTACACGTATGGAGTGGTCTTCGTTTGTGATGATCCTTGTTTGAGCTCTCTCAATTTTGGAGTATGCAAAACCCTGTATATATTTAAGTGTTATTCCTGCCGTAAAGCTTGAGAATGTTTTCCTCAATAATCTTGAAAAATCTCGTGCGTAGGAAAGATCGTATTCACGGAGATATGATGATGATAAAACTAAACCATCAAAATTATATTCTCTACCAATTTCATTTCCGTACAGTGCCAACTCAAAAACATCTTTTGGTATTGCTGTTTTTTGTCCTAATATATCATTGATCGAAAACCCGAACGCACCGATCTTTTTATCAGGATAAAACGAAACAGCAAGTATGTTTACAATTGCACTTGCTCTAACTTCATTTCCGCTTTCAAACTTTGAAAGGAAATTCTGTTTATCAGTTTCTGAAAGAAATCTGCCTACTAATTCACCATTGCTGTTTTGTACGCCGCCAAAGTAATAATTCAGATCGGATACAGTTAAAAAATCGGAACCAGTGGATCCGCTGAAGTTTGGGATTGGCAGAATTGCCGCAACTTCAATCTTAGTGTTAGAAATAACTAAATTAGCTGGATTACTGTTAACCGCATAAATACCAAAAGATGTTACTGCAAATTGACTTCCCATCGCAACCGCACGTGCATCCGGATAACTGACGGAACCGCCATTCTGCGCAAATGAGTTAAATGTATATATCAAAAATATTAAGAATATTCTAATTAGTTTCATTAAAGTACCGATCAATTGACCCTATAATTAATTTTTCCATAGATCTTAAAGTAAATATTGTTGCTTGTTTTGAACTTCACAGTTTTAATACTATTCGGTGGAGGTGTATCGAACATTATTGAGAATATCAAATGTGGACTTCTAATAAATTCTATCGCTTCAGCCGATCGTAACTCTATTTGCTGTGTGTAAGGTGTTGAAGAGATCACGTCACCGTCACTGTCAACTTCAGGTGCATCAATTTGTACATACTCTGAGGCATTATATGACGGAGGAATTTTTGTTAGAAGGTCACCGTTTATATCAACCACACTTCCATTCATTATCAAATTCATTGGTATTTTATTATCAGTTACTATCGTTAGAAGAATTGAATGAATTGATTCAATTTGTTCTTCGGTGAGATTCAAATTATCTACAAAGACAGTGTCCTTAAAACTGCCGCCGGCAATTCCTAATTCGAGCGGCAATTCAAAATTAGTTGACCCGGCAACTGAATCGGATTTTGATACACTGCCGATAACATAATTGGGGTTTATAATTCCTTCACCGGAAAAAACAAATCTTGTTGGAACTGAACCCGATTTCATGAAACTGTTGATAAATTCGCTCATCCCTTGATCTTTCAAGTCAAACTCTTTTTGAACCATTGCCGGTAAATCCAAAGTGATAGGTAATTCTTTCGTGATATTATCAGAATATCCTGTTATCTTGCCATTCAATATTACATCAAAATTTATTGACGAATTAATTTTCAATTTTATAGAGGGGTCATTGATAAATAAGCTGTCAAATGAGAGTTTATCTTCAATATTGCCTAAATCAATATTCAGTTCAGAAGGTGAAATATCAAAGGATATAGGTTTTATTAAACCTTTTGCATATGATAGAACAACATTACTAATTGAAAAATGTACATTCACACTATCTGTTTGCGAAATTGTTCTTTCATCATTTGTTGCATCCGAACTTATTCGGAATGAATATTTCAATTCATTAATAAGTTCACCCGGATTATTGCTTTCAACTTTCCATCCTTTCATCGATCCAATTTGAAAAACTTGATTGTTAGTGCTTCTCTTGACTAAAAAAGTTTCAGTATATGGTGAGCCGTCAGGTAATTTAATGTTTTGAATTTGTAACCAGAGGTTTACGTCAAGATCGATTGAATTATCGATAACAATAGAAATATTTCCTTCGTCAAATATTGCAGTTTCAAGTTTTGTAGAATCATTTATTACGATAGACCTATCCACTTGTATTCCATCTTGTTCCGGAAGGATAGTTGTTACTTTGTCGAGGATAAAATCTGTGAATCGCAAAGTAACAAGCAGATGAGCATCTTCTGGAATTGGAATTGTTTCACCATTACTACCTTCTGATGAAACACTTCCTTCAATTTCTAATATATCATTAACATGTTTATTAGCAAGAGAAAAGTTGATATTTGTGCTATCATAAGGCGCAACAACAATAGGTGACCCCGTATATTCTCCGACAATTGATCCATCAGTAGAGTTCTTGATAATTATATTACTGAGCTCAATTGGAACAGGCATATTATTATTAATATTCATTTCCATATTGCCGGATTCAAAATCCGCTGACACAAAATTATCAATCGATTTAAAGTTTGTATTTATAGTTGAAGAAAAAGGGGGCACAATCGCATCAGATCCCCCTGAAACAGGAAGGAGATCAGAAATTCCAATATAGGCTTTAATATATGGCGTATTCTTGATTGTGATCGCTTCCAAAGAAGTTGAGTTTGATGTTTCAATATTCTTCAACGTAAGATTGTCTTTAACATAGAAAGGATCAATTTTATTTGTTCTTATATAATAAAGTAATCCTAATTTATCCAGGTCAGTAGAAGCGACTAAATTGCTGTCATTTCCTAAAAAATCATCAATTATAAATAACGAATCGGTAATAGGAAAATTGATTTCCACATCATAACTCGGAGCGATGAATTGGTCCGTCGGTTCGATACAACCATGTACTAAAAATACTGAAAGTGTAATAATTGCTGATAATATTAAATTAGGTTTATACATATTCTCCTGTAATCGCTTAAATTTAGCTAAATGAATATAAATTTTTACATAAACATAAAATAGGCGCAAAAAATATGCCAAAAAGAGAGGCTAAAGGCTGAAAATAAATCTCAGCCTTTATTAAGAAGTAGTATTAAAAATAAGTGAAGATATTACCCAAGTTTCACAAATAATAACAACTATTTATTCACTTGAAATGTAGTATCCTCGTTTTCAAAAAATTTCATTATTTGATTTGCCGCAGCAACACCGGCATTTAAATTAGCTTCAGCTGTTTGAGCGCCCATTTTTTTAGGTGTAAAATAGCAGCGGTCATTAAATTTTTCCAGAAGTTCTTCTGCATTTCCCGGTGCAATGTCAGAAACATATTTGAAGTCATCTCGTTCTGTCATTAACTTGACCAAAGATTCTTCATCAACAACTTCTTTCCGAGCAGTGTTTACTAGTGTGGCACCTTTGGGCATTCTGTTTAGCAAGTCATAATTAATTGAGTTCTTTGTTTGGTCATTTGCAGGAATATGTAGAGACACATATTGGTTATTAGCATAAAGGTCTTCGGCAGAAGTATAAACTTTTACTCCATCAGATTCAATTGATTCTGCAGGAATGAATGGATCGAATGCGCTTACGTCCATTCCAAACCCCATTGCTATTTTACCAACAAGTTTACCAACATGACCGTAAGCATGAATACCTAAAGTTTTTCCTTTTAACTCGGTTCCGGGTTTGCCGTTGAACTTACCCCTGGCAATATAAACCATCATACCGAGCACTAATTCTGCAACAGCATTCGAGTTTTGACCAGGTGTATTCATCGCAACAATTTCTTTTTCAGTTGCAGCTTCCAGGTCAATATTATCATAACCAGCACCGGCTCTAACTATTATCTTTAAATTAGGCGCTGCTTCAATTACTTCTCTCGTAGCTTTATCGCTGCGGATAATTAAAGCATGAACATCGGAAACTGCATCTAGTAATTCAGATTTATCTGAATACTTTTCCAACAGTGCGAATTCGTGTCCGGCATTTTCCACAATAATTTTGATCTGTTCAACTGCTGCCGGAGCGAATGGTTTTTCTGTTGCTACTAATACTTTCATAATAACCTCTATTTATTTTAACATTGGAATTTTTATACCTTTTTCTTTGGCATTTTTAATTGCCCGTTCGTATCCCGCATCAGCATGGCGGACAATTCCCATACCGGGATCATAAGTTAAAACACGTTCTAATCTTTCCTCGGCTTCCTTTGTCCCGTCTGCAACTATAACCATTCCAGCATGAATTGATTTACCGATACCAACTCCACCTCCGTGATGAACAGATACCCAGCTTGCTCCTCCTATTGTATTAAGCAGAGCATTAAGGATCGGCCAATCCGCAATAGCATCGCTGCCGTCTTTCATACCTTCAGTTTCTCGGTAAGGTGAAGCAACAGAACCACAGTCAAGGTGATCCCGTCCAATAACGATAGGGGCTTTAACCTTTCCATCAGCAACCAACTGATTGAATATTTTCCCCATTTTTGCTCTATCACCGTAACCGAGCCAGCAGATACGCGTAGGCATTCCTTGCTTGAGCAAGTTTTATCCATCGAATAAGGGCTTTATCTTCTGGGAATGTTTTAATAACAGCTTTGTCAGTTTCATAAATATCGTTAGGATCTCCGGAAAGCGCTGCCCAGCGGAAAGGTCCTTTCCCATCATTAAATAAAGGGCGAATATAGGCTGGTACGAAGCCGGGAAAATCAAATGCATTTTCAACACCGTTTTCCTTTGCCTCTCCGCGGATGTTATTACCGTAATCGAATGTTACGGCGCCGCGTTTCTGAAATTCCAGCATTGCCTTTACGTGAGTTACAATTGTTGCTTTTGCTTTCTTGATATATAGATCAGGATCGGATTTCCTAAGACTTAATGCTTCTTCAAATGTCATTCCCATTGGCACATAACCGTTCAATGTATCATGAGCAGAGGTTTG
>QILJ01000029.1 GCA_003233295.1 Ignavibacteria bacterium
TACAAATAATATAATACTAAATATGAAATCATATAATAACCTAGCAATTGAAAATCCAAGAGATTTGTTAATGGGAAGTTCTCCTTTTCCTGTATCATGTGGTAATAATTTAACGATAGGTGATGGGAAAGTATATCCCGAAATAAACTTCACATTACCTACAATGAATATTACCAAAGATTCAATGAAACGTGTAAGGGAGCATTACACGGAGATCATTACAGATATCACCTCCCGTTCTGAAAAAATGAAGGTTGACGGTTTAGTGGTTGAATTTGAACAGTTACCACCAATGACGGAAAACCCTGAATGGGGTGCTGAAATTACCGAACTGTTGAAATTGGCATTAAATAAGTTTTATAGTGATACGGGCATTGCAAATGCATTGCGTGTAACAGTAGTTGATTTACGCGACGCCGTCCGTCCGCCACTGCTGCGTTCAGGAATTAGTATGGAGAAAACATTATCCGCATTTGAGTTAGCAGCTCAAGCGGGTGCAGATATACTATCGATTGAGTCTGTTGGCGGTAAGGAAGTTCATGACCAAGCATTGATCTATGGGGATTTGCATGGTATTGTTGCAAGTCTAGGAATTCTAGCATGGCGGGATATGAATTGGTTATGGCAAGAGATCACTTCTATTGCAAATAAGTATGGATGCGTTTCGGGAGGAGATACAGCATGTGGTTTTTCAAATACGGCAATGCAACTTGCTGGTCAGGGCATGCTGCCTCATGTTTTAGCCGCAATTGACAGAGCAGCGAGCGCACCTCGTAGTTTAGCGGCATATGCTAACGGTGCTGTCGGTCCGTCAAAAGATTGTGCATATGAAGGACCTATAATAAAGGCAATAACTGGTTTTCCAATCAGTATGGAAGGGAAGTCATCGAGTTGTGCTCATTTTAGTCCATTAGGAAATATTGCCGCAGCTGCTGCAGATTTATGGAGTAATGAATCAGTTCAAAACATACGGTTACTTAGCGGAAATGCTCCGGAAGCATTTATGGAATTACTCACTTATGATTGTAGATTAATGAATACTGCTCTGCAAAATGATAATGGTTTAATGTTACGTGATATGTTCGTCAAGAGTGATCTTCCTCATAGTCTTGAAGCTCTGATCTTAGAGCCTGAAACTGTGATTAAAATTGCTAATTCAATAGTAAATGAAGAAGGTGGATATCAACAGACAAAATCTGCGGTAGTTACTGCCTTTAATTTAATTGAAAAGTCTGTCCTTGAAAAAGAAATTTCTATTGATAAAATGGAAATTGAATGGATCGAAAGATTAAAACCTTTAGTTGAATCATTACCTGAGACAGAGGAAGAAGCATTGAATAATCTGGATATGATGTATGGTGAATTATTTCAACATGATGCTTATGGGTTATAAAAAATAGTTAAAATTATTTAGGCAGCTTTAGAAATAAGTTATTAAATAATTTAGAGTATAAAAATTGCCTTGCCCGAAAATAGAAGAAAAAGAATATTAAGATTAAAAACTAGCTAAGATTTTAAATTATAAAATTAGAGGTCATTTATGAATGAATTATTAGAAAAATTAGCTTTTGCAATTGAAAGAGGAAAAGTAAACCAGGCATCTCCGTTTCCTCCAGATTTGAAAGGAGAACCGGGAGCTGATGAGCTTACAAAACAAGCAATTGATGAAGGTGTATCTCCAAATACAATTCTTAATGATGCATTAATGATTGGAATGGGAAAAATTGGCGATAAGTTTGAAGAAGGTAAAGCCTTTATTCCTGATATGCTGATTGCAGCAAAAGCGATGAACGCAGCAATGGTACACCTAAAGCCATTCTTTGAATCTGGTGATATTGAGTTAAAAGGTGATTTTATTATTGGAACAGTTGCTGGAGATCTTCATGATATTGGTAAAAATATTGTTCGAATGGTTTTAACTGGCGGAGGTTGGAACGTGATAGATCTTGGCTCTGATGTTAAAGCGGATAAATTTGTTGATACTCTTAAAGAGTATCCAAATGCTATGATTGGTATGAGTGCTTTACTTACAACCACAATGATGCAGATGGAAACAACAACAAATGCAATAAAAGAAGTTTCACCAAATACAAAAGTTTTTGTTGGTGGTGCTCCATTATCACAAGAGTTTAGTGACAAGATTGGTGCAGATGGATATTTCCCAGATCCAAACAAATTTGCAAGATACTTAGCGGCATTGGTATAAATTTTAAAAGTGACGGTGAATGGAATTGTAACTCTGATAGATTCAGTCCGGAATTTACTTCTGGAATGCAAATAGCAGAGCAGACGAATTTTGTTAAGAAAGATATAAATACGGCGTTGGTCTTTACACATGAAGGCGACAATGGAAGGGGAGAAGCAACTACTCCATTTGATAATGGTATTTTATAGCTCTTTCCAAAGATTCGAAAAATAATATAATTCATGATCGTGAAATTTTATCCGTTAACGATACTTCAAACTCGAAACCAGACGATTGGCAAAAGGGTATTGGGAGTGGTATCTATGATTATAGCAAACACTTTTATCAAAAATAATCATTTAAAGAATATCGCATATAGAATTCAGATGATGCCAGTTTCTGATAGTGGGTCGTAACGTAATAGATAATTTTCAGGTGACAATAATGCCGTTCATTATAGTATAAGAAAATAGGTAATTGAGAATGACATCAAAACAGCGTTTCTTAAAAGCTATCAATAAAGAAAAAACAGATCGTCTTCCGGTAACTACACATCATGTTATGGAGTCATTCTTAAATAAATATGTAGATGGAATAGATACCCAAGAATTCTTTGATAAATTTGGATTTGATCCAATTAACTGGGTCTCAACATCGGCATTCAATTCTGCGAAAGGGGAATATTTCGATCCAATACATACACAATTAGAATTTCTTCAAGCTAGGCGGGTGGTCTCTGACAATTGGCGTTATAAAATTGATGAACTAGAGGGATACGAGTATCATACAAATCGATTCTCAATTGTTACTCCAGAAAAAGAACTCTCAATGATCCTTCAGTCAAATGAACATACAACCCAGCTTATGGAGCACCTAATTAAAGAGAAAGCATATATTGACATCATTGCAAAATATCTTACCCATCCAAAATGTGATGTAGATGCTGTTAATACGGCTGCAAGTGAATATGGTGAGAGAGGACTTATTCGTGGTCATATAATTGGCTTTGACGGATTCGGACAACCTGGCTGCTGGCAGGACTTATCTTGTCTTGTGGGTATTGAAAAGTTAATTATGGCAACATTTGAAGACCCTGAATGGGTACACACATGTTTAAAAGTATTACAAGATAGAAAGATCACATACATAAGATCATTAAAAGGTGCTAATTACGATATCATAGAATTAGGAGGAGGAGATGCTTCAACAACGGTTATCTCGCCGGATATATTTGAAACATTTGTTGCACCATATGATAAACCTCTAATTGATCTTGCTCATGAAGTTGGACAAAAAATAGTTTATCATACTTGCGGCGGTATGATGCCGATTCTTGAAAATATTGCTGATATGAATCCAGACGCAATGGAAACCTTTACGCCTGTAGGTATGGGTGGAGATGCAAGATTGGCTGAAGCAAATAAAAGAGTTGGTGATAAAGTTTGCATGATCGGAGGTTTTGATCAATTTCACTATTTTACTGGATGTACAGAAACTGAAACCAGGAAAGAAGTAAGAAGATGCTTTGAGGAAGCCGGTGAAGGAGGAGGATATATCCTCTGTCCATCAGATCATTTTTTTGAAGCGGATTTAAATTTACTTCACGCTTTTGTTGATGAAGCAAAAAAATGTACTTATTAAAAGTAACATATAATTAAAATTTGTATAACAGAATATCAGATTAATTCTATGAAGCATGAACGAAATAGAATTATTGCAAATATAACAAGGATTAATAATTGAGTCTTCTGGAATTTCAACAAATAAGTAAATCCTTTTCTGGAGTTGAGGTGTTACATGATATCTCTTTTCAATTGGAGAAAGGAAATGTAATTGCTCTTATTGGAGAGAACGGTGCTGGTAAATCAACACTGATGAAAATACTTTGTGGAATTCTAAATGATTATCAAGGTAAGATCAAACTAAATGGCAATGAAGTTAAATTCAATAATCCGCGTGAGGCAGAGAATGCGGGTATATCAATTATCCATCAGGAGCTGAATCTTGTAAATGATCTAAATGTAGCTGAAAATATTTTTCTCGGGCATGAACCGATAAACCGTTTTGGATTTGTAAACTTTAATTTGATGTATGCAGAAACAGAAAAACTTCTGGTAGAATTTGATTTTCCGTTTTCAGTAAAAACAAAAGTTAGAGACCTCCCGATCGGTTGGCAGCAGATGGTTGAAATTGCAAAAGCCCTGCGGATAAAGGCTGAAATAATCGTAATGGATGAACCGACATCGGCTTTAAGTGAAAGTGAAATACAATTTTTGTTCAAACAAATTAAACTTCTGAAAGAAAGCGGTAAAACGATAATCTATATTTCTCACCGCATGAAAGAAATATTCGAAATCGCTGATGAGGTAGTGGTGCTTCGTGATGGAAGATATGTAGGAAAGTATTTTGTTGCTGAAGTTGATCAGAATTATTTAGTGCAAAAAATGGTGGGTAAAGAAATTAAAACGAATTCTGGTAAGGAGAAAATGATTAAAGATGAACGGCTTCTTAATCTTAAAGCAGTTTCTGTCCATGAGGATAAAAAGAAATTACTTTCGGATATTTCATTTGAGCTAAAACGTGGAGAGGTAAT
>QILJ01000200.1 GCA_003233295.1 Ignavibacteria bacterium
AAATATTATTCAACTATAAGAAAATCAACTTCTCTTCTTTCTTCATCAACTCTGATTAATTTTACTGTTATTTTATCTCCTAATCTGTAAACTTTCTTTGTTCGTCTTCCTATAAGCGAATAATTCTTATCATCAAATTCATAATAGTCGTCATCAATATCACTAAGTCTTATAAGACCTTCAGCGAGATTCTCGCTGACTTCAACAAAAAGACCAAAATTAGTTACACCGGAAATTATACCTTCAAAATCCTCGCCTAATTTATCTTTTAGGAATTCAATCTGCTTTAATTTAACTGACAATCTCTCGGCATTAACTGCATTCTTTTCCTGTAAAGAACAATGCTCACAAATTTCCTGTAACTCATCCGAAGAATATAAAGGATTATTATTATTTTCAAGGCAATAATATGACTGCACATGAACGATAAGATCAGGGAATCTTCGTATTGGAGAAGTAAAATGCGTATAGTATTTAAAACCTAAACCGTAGTGTCCAATATTCGTATTGGAGTAAATAGCTTTTGCCATTGTTCTAATAGCAATTTCATTTACTACAGCTTCTTCAGCGGTTCCTTTTACTTGCTCCAATAACATCTGAAATTCTTTCGATAAATTTTTACTCCTTAAATTAAAATTATATCCTAGCGATTTTACAAATGTTGCAAACTCAAAAAGCTTGGTTTCATCGGGTTTGTCATGCACACGAAAAACAAAGGGAGGAGGCGAATTCAAATCTCCCTTACTAAAATGTCCCGCAACTGTTCTGTTTGCAAGCAGCATCAGTTCCTCAATTAGTTGATTACTTTCTTTGGAAACTTTAATTTCAACTGCAATAGGTTTCCCGTTATCGTCCAATTGAAATTTAACTTCAGGTCTGGAAAAATTTATACTTCCTTTTTTATGTCTATTTTCTCTTAATTTCCTGGCAATTTTATTGAGTTCGTTTAACTCTTTGTAAAAATCACCCGAACCGTTATTTACAATTTCCTGAACTTCCTCGTACGTAAACCTTCTTTTACTATTTATAATTGATTTATTTATTGAATAATTTTTAACAACTGCATTTTGATCAAGTTCCAGGATTACCGAAAAAGTTAGCCGGTCTTCATTTGGGACTAATGAGCAAATCTCGTTTGAAAGTTTTTCCGGTAACATCGGTATAACTTTTCCAACAAGATAAACGGAATTTCCACGCTTAAAAGCCTCATTATAAATGTGAGTTCCTTTTCTAACATAATGACTTACATCGGCTATATGTATACCGACCAATTTATTTCCGTTTTTCAAAGTTTTTATTGATACTGCATCGTCAAAATCTTTAGCATCCTCCGGATCAATAGTGAAAATATTCTCATCTCTAAGATCAAGTCGTTTGGATATTTCGTTATCATCAATAGTACCGGTTAGTTTGTTTAATTCTTTTTCAACTGATTCTGGGAATTGTGTTGAAATATCAAACTCGTGAGCAATAATTCCAGCATCAGTGTTGTAAGAGCCAGCTTTCCCGAGTATCTCTGATATTTTTCCTTCAGGAACTGAAGAGTTTTTTCTCCATGCAATATCACACACTATAACCAAATCGCCATTATCGGCACCATTTAAATATTCTTTTGGTATAAAAAATTTTGTATGGATTGATTTTTTCTTTGGTTCTACAAAATAATTATCTTTTCTCTTGATTACATTGCCAACCACTTTGTCAAAACCGCGTCTAATGATTTCAACGATTTTTCCCTCAACATTTTTCCCTCTTCTATCCTGCAGAAGTTTAACTTTTACAAGATCGCTGTGAAAAGCATTTTCAAAATATTTTTCCGGAATAAAAACATCGCGCATGTTTGAATTTTTCAGGATCACAAAACCATAAGTGCCTTCTTTTGCAATTTGAAATACTCCGACTAATTCTCTGTTGGATGACTTAACTTGCACAAAACGTTTTCCCTTCTTTTCGAGGAAGCCGTCCTGCATTAAATTATAAAGAGATTCTTTTAATGCGGCATATTTTTTCGCCGTATTTGCGTTAAGTATCCTAGCTAATTCTTTTGTTTTAATTTTTAAGCCGGGACGCTTATTAAAGTAATTTTTTATTTCTTTTTCCATTAGAATGAAAACCTATATTTTACACCAACTTCACTTATTTTATCATTATTCCCTGACGATGAGGAGATAACGGGATCTTTTCTTTCAGCTCTGAATATTAGTTTTGGACTGAAAAGATATTCTATTCTTGCATTTGCTTGACTAAGATCGGAGAAAACTTCTTGCGTTCCGCCAACGGTATATCTAACTTTCTGCACTCTTCCCGATATATTGAACCTGGTTTGATTACCGCTTTGATTGAGATTTACATTATTGATCACATCACCAAAATTAGCATTAAGCATTGTTGTTAAAGTTGAACCGAGTACAGACATAGCAGCATTGTTGGCTAGATCAGCATTGTTTATATCGGAGCTGAATGTACCAAAGAGAATGAAGTACATTGCATCCAAGTTGTTATACTGATTACTTGCCACATCATAATCTATATTTTTTTGCCCCATATAAATTTTCATATCTATTGGATTTTCTCCACTTGCTATGTTCTCTCTTAACGTGCTTACTTTATCATTGACCTTTATTTTAACTGCTGTTTTAATTGGCTCGGCTTCTCTATCTCGGTTGTTAACGTAATCGGCAAGATATGTTGCTGTAATGTTTAATATTGGGTCTGTCATCTGTCAGATCAGAAGTGAATTTAATATTTCCCTCAGCTCTAAAAGTTTTGTAAAAAGTGAACATTGAACTAGGTAAGATATCAAATTGACCTTGAGCTAAAAGTTTATCACCCTGGTTACCTATTCTTATACTGCCGGATATATCAGCAATTAGTTTTTGGTTAAGGGCTTTAGAAAGGACAACAGTTATTTTTGAGATATTTTCAGATTTAATTAAAAGATCAAGATCAAAATTCTTTGGAAGAGTTGAGCTTTTTGATTCGTTCCTATATTTCAAAGATAAAGCAGTAAGAAGCTTTTCGTATTTTTCCCTCTGTTTGTTGAAGGTTGAAGAATCAACAACAAATACATATTTGAAATCAGAACCGGTAACAGCATAGCTTGATTCAGTAGGAACAAAATTCAGATTTGCCTCTTTAATTTCTACTGTACCGCTAAGTTTCGAACGATGGTTTTGGTATTTATAATTCAGAGAATTATCACTGCCAATAAAAAGGTCACCGTATAAATTTCTCATTGTTTCTTTAGTACGCTGCCCTAACAAAGCAATATCGCCATTCATCTTCAGATCAATTTCTCCAATGCCGAGTCCGTCGGTGGTAATTACTCCCGATACTTTCATCGTTCCGTTGAACTTTCCGTTATCCAAATTTCTTAAAGTAAACTCACGTATATCAATATTCTGCTTATTAAAATCAAGATCCAGATCTAATCCATAGTTCATATTTGTTACTTCTGCTGTAAATGATGATTGTATAAGCTTCATATAACCATCATAACTCAAGTTAGCCAGAGAACCGGAAATATTGATCTCGGAATTTAATATTCCTTTCTGATTTGTAATAGTTGGAAATATATTTCCAACAGAAGCTATGTTAAAATCTTTTGTGATAAATTTTAACTGAATATGCTTTGTTGAATCCAGTGGATTGTTGACCGGATCAGTTCCGATGTAAATTGGAATTCCGCCTTCTAATGACAGCAGAGGCTTAGACGTATTTTTTGTTGTGTCCGTATAATAAGCATTTGTGTTAAGTATTCTGTCCTCGTAATTAAAATCAATATATAATGAACCGAGATTTTTATCATCAATAATAATATCTTCACCGGCTAAATCAACAGAAATTATCGGTTTTGCGGCGGTTCCCGTAATATTGGCAAGTAAATTAATAGTTGCTTCATCATTATCATCTTTGAAATTATTTGAATTTGAATATCTTGGGTTAGATCCTTAGTGATGTAACCGTCAATTTTAAACTTGGAATCATTGTTATACAATAAAAAATGTTCAATAGTAAATTGCTGAGGTGAATTAATTAATACAAGCGGTTCATGATTTTCTATTTTAAAATCATTATAAAGAATTGCAAAGTTATCCATTGTTATCGTTTCTAAAGAATCGGAAATTAGTATATTCCCGTTCAGCTTAGCAGTAACTGTTTCATCAATATCACCTGCTATATTGTAGTAAATTCTACTTTGGTTAAATACAATATCGGTGGAAAGATTGTCAATGTTTACTCCTGATACAATTCTTTTAGAATCAAATGAAAACGCACCGAATATATTATTGAACGAATAACTTTTATTATCGGCGCCAATGTTCATGTTGCCCACAACATCGGAAATATAGAAAACGTTCTTTCCCTTGAAAAGGAAGAGGTAATCAAGGTCAACATTAATACTCATCGAAAAGTTTGATGAATCGTTTTCAATATAACCGTCGCCCAGCCCGGATATGGAAATCTCATCTTGTCCTATTAACGCCGCAATAATTCTAAGATCTTTAAATTCAAAGTTATAATCAAGATATAGTTCATTTTCTACTATGTACTCATTATTTTTCAGTTCATTGAGTTTTATAACATCGGTTGAATCAAAAGCTAGGGGATTCAACTCGGTAAGCTTATTGCTGATTGAATAGTATATTTTATTTACCTGATGATTAAATAATTTATAAGCATCATCAAGGTTATATTCACCGCTCAAATTGAAATCAAGCAGATCAGATTTTAGTGTAATATCCCGCTGATTTTTATCCAGTTGGACATCCAATCTAAACTTTACACTATCAAATTGATTTTGACCTATTTGTGAATCGATAAAATTGAGAATGAAACTGCCCTCAGTTTTATTTATATCTAACGAGTGTCCGTTAGCGGCAAATTCGAAATTCAAAGAAGAAGAAAAAGCTGGATCATCGGTAATATCGGCAAGGTCTAAATTTTTAAAGTTACCTTGAAGATTATAGATCGGATTATCGTTTTCGGCAAGATCAAGCAGCCCGGATACATAAATACCAATACTGTCAATATCTGAACTTACTTCAAGATCAATTAATTTATCGGTTGTCTGGAGCTTTGCATCCAGACTATCGAAGTAATATTTATTTAAAAATGAATTATAAACGTACAAGTCCATTCTTGATGTTGATTCCGAAGGGTTGAATCCTTTTCCTTTAAATTCACCTCTGGAATTGATATTACTGTTTATTCCTATTGTAGAATTCAAATCGATATTATTAGTTGTAAAACGATAATCATACTCAATCAAATCGGGATACATATTCATAAAAGCGCTAAAAGTGATCACTCCATCATCAATCTTTCCATCACCAGATGCATTAAATTTAAGAGGTTCTCCTTCATAATTAACGTTTAGATCTTCGACAAATAAATCCGGGTAAGATGGAAGATCCAATCCTGCTAATAACTTATCTACCTCATCATATTCAACATTTGAATTTGAAAAATTTGCTATAATGTATAACTTCTCAGGTGTATGAAGATTCAGAAGGGAACCCTCTAAAGTTAAGTCGGTCTTGTTAATTGCTAATTTAATTTTTTGTTTAAAATTCCCAAACGTACCGTTAGCATCCATCGAAAGTTTGATTCGTCCTTTTATGAAGTCAAGCGGTTCTAGGAAAGAACTTAAATCGGAACCAGCAATTGGATCAGCTCTAAGAGTTAAGGTCAGCGGATAGTCTTTAAATTCTACTAAATCAACATTACCAAATAGATTCATACTGTCCAGTCTTGCCGAAAGATTCAAAGAAGAACTATCCGTAATTATACTAAGATCTTTTACTTCCGCAAATTTTTGAGAGATTTGAAAATTACCGCTTAAGTTTTTCAAGTTAAATCTATTCAGATTTGGTGAGAAAAAGAGACTGTCGATGGTCAGATCAAATTCTCTGGTATTTATATTTGCAAAAATGCTTGCTTGTAAATTAAAATTACTTATGGATAAATCGTCAAAGTTTAGTGTGTTATATTTCCTATTGGAATTTCTAAACGGATATTTTTTCATTATTATATTAACATTATCAAGTGTAAGATTATCCACTTTAATATTGAAGGGGAATTTACCTTTCTGTTTGGTATTTTCCTTAAGAGTATCAATTTCAGCTGTAACTAAAGTTGAATCAGGCGTCAAAATATTGGAAACATTCCATTTGCCTGGTTTCTCTTCTTTCAAATTCACATTCACGTTATGAAGTTTAAATTTTGTGATGTCCAATTCTCTGATAAGCAAAGGGAAAGGATTAATCCCGACATCAATTTTCTTTGCTGCAAATAATGTATCGTTTCCCTTTACAAGAGAAACGTCATTGAGTGTAAGGCTGGTTAATATTGTTCCGTCAATTGATCCAAGATGGAAATCAGCGAGGAATGTTTCATCCGCAATTTTTAATATTTTATCTCTAATAATATTCCGAAATGTAGATGTTTGAGAGAAACCAAAAAATAATATTATTAATAGAAACACACCCAGAAAAAAATATATAAAAGCATCACTTATTTTTCGGGGAAGAGTTTTTTTAACATTATTTTTTTTAAAGATCATTTATACATTTCGTAAATTTTATCAACTATTTTGGAAGTTGACTGATCTGTTACAAATTTTATTGATTCGACTTTACCGCCATGTTCTTCAACTATATCTTTACCAACTATTTTATCAATAGACCAGTCTGAACCTTTAACTAGCATATCAGGTATAAGTTCCCGAATCAGCTGCTCAGGTGTATCTTCTTCAAAAAGTGTAACATAGTCAACAGATTTTAAATTGTACAGCAGGAAAGCTCTTTCCCGTTCGTTAATTATAGGTCGTCTTTCCCCTTTGATCCTTTTAACTGAAGTATCTGAGTTTAAACCGACAATTAATATGTCTCCTTTTTCTTTTGCTTTCGCAAGATAATCAACATGTCCGGCATGCAGAATATCGAAACAGCCATTAGTGAACACAACTGATTTATCCAGAACTTTTAATGCTTTTCGTATACTAATTATTTTATCTCTTGAAATTAAAACGTCTTTCATCGATACTCCGAGTTAATGTTATTAAATAGATCATCCAAATCAATTGGAACAATACCTGCAATTTCGCAGACCATACCGCCCGCATAATTGGCTAAATATGCAGCTTCATTTATACTGCAGCCTGTTGCAAGCGCCATAGTAATTGTTGCAATAACAGTATCGCCGGCGCCTGATACATCCACTACTTTTCTGGCTATTGTAGGAATCTGTAAATATTGTTTTCCTTTTTCAAGAATTGCCATACCATCTTCACCTAATGTAAGCAAACAATATTTTACATTCAATCGTTGCATTAATTTTGAAGCGGCATTCTTAATACTTTCGTCAGAATTAATTCTTATTCCAAAAGCATTTTCGGTTTCTTTCCGATTTGGTTTGAACAAAGTGGCATTTTTATATTCGAAAAAATTATCAAATTTTGGATCAACAGTTATAATCTTATTATGTCTATTTGCTAATTCAATAATCTTAGCGATCAAAGTTGGAGTAAGCACACCTTTATTATAATCCTGCAAAATTATTGCATCTATCTGGTTTATCATCTTATTCAATGATACAAATATTTGGTTTTCAATTTCTAAGAAAATTGGAAGTTTGCTTTCCTTATCAATTCTTACAATATGCTGGTTTGCAGAGATAACTCTTGTTTTATTCGTTGTTGGTCTTGAATTATCTTTAATTATGAACTCGGAAGTTATATTCTCTTCCTTGATCAAATCGGAAAAGATCTTCCCGTCATTATCATCTCCAATAATACCTAAGGGAATAGCATTACCTCCTAACTTGGAAATATTTAGCGCTACATTGGCAGCGCCCCCAAATCTAAAAAACTCACTATCAATTTCAACAATAGGTACGGGCGCTTCCGGTGAAATTCTTTTTACATCTCCCCATAGATAACCATCAAGCATCATATCGCCAATTATGGCAACGTTTTTTCCCTTAAACTTTTTCTTAAGATCTAATAATTTATTTTTTTGGATTTCTGTCATTCGTTAATTTCTCAAAATTTTCAATAAATTTATTAGAAAAGTCTAACAAATAAACTCCGTTCTCCGTTCCAATCCATAATCGTTTACCATCGAAATAGAATGAGTAAGTAGTTGCCGGAAAGTTTTTGATGTCCAGCATTCTTACTTTTTCAGTTACTCTATTTATAAGGGCAATACCTCTTCCATAAATGTCTTTCGTGTTTTTGCTAAATTGATAAAGAGCAGCCCAGATATAATCACCGGTCAATGCCAGATCATAAATACCGTTTCCTCTTAATCCGTTTTTTGCATCAAAACGAATCCACTCATTTTTTCTATCGAATTTATAGATGCCTCCCAAATTATAATCGGGATTTCTGTTAGTAACAAATTCATCCAGTCCAATCCAAATATTATTCTGCTCCAGCAGAAGTGCGGATATTGAAACGGCATCACCTTCGCCTCTAAAGTAGTTCAAATTATTATCATAGAACGACATCGTTCCTTTACTATCAATACTGCGGGATTTATCATA
>QILJ01000385.1 GCA_003233295.1 Ignavibacteria bacterium
AAATTGGTTTTCGGATTTTGTTTTATAAAAAAACTCACTTCAGTCTCTCTTAAAAAGAGAGAAAAATTTTGTAAAATCCGAAAACCAATTTGCTTTAGGTATATATTACCGGTGGCTACTATGGTTCTGTTTGGCTTGGTTTTAATGAACAAAAGTTACGCTTAAGACCTATTGTTGCAAAAATAAATTTGCCTGATTTTTTACTTGAAGAAGATTTTAATCGAAATACTTTAAATGTTTATGCCATTGTATTAGATTACTTTTTTAAACCGGCGTACAAAGGATTTTGGATAGCATCTGGCTTTGAATTTTGGGATGGAGAAATTGAAAATAAGCAATCAGAAGTAGCAGCATATGACGAGTGGATATATACAGTTGGTGGAGGATATGTCTGGAAGTTTTGGGATAACCTATATTTAAATCCTTGGATTGCTGGGCACCTTCGTGTTGGCGGGAATCAAGAAGTTCAAGTAGGTAATGATACTTTTAAGACCGCTGTTTTCACCCCTGAAATTTCAGTAAAAATAGGATGGCACTTTTAAAAATGTTTATTAATAAAAGCTATGCGATAATGCTCTCTAAGCGGTTACACTTTGCATAGTCAAAAAAACTATCTCAACTTATATCCGGCATTAGTCGTTCTTATTTTATAAACAGAATTTGTCTCGTCTTCTGTTAAATATAGAGTTTTTAAATCACTATCACCAAATTCCAAATTGCTCGGTTTTTTTCCAGGCGTTTTAACTTCCTGCAGAATTTTTCCTTTCGGTGAAATCACAAAAACTGTACCCGTACCAAAATGAGGGATGTATAAATTTCCTTTGGTATCGAATTCAATTCCATCAGGGTCACCATCGGGAAGTTCAATAAATACACGCTTGTTTTTTAACTCACCAGATTTTGTAATCTCAAATTCTAAAACTAGGTGTTTACCTGATTCCGATAAATATAACTTTTTTGTAACCGGAGAAATTCCAAGACCGTTAGGAAAGTCAAGATTTTCTGCAACTAATTTTAATTTCTTATTGTGAAAGTCGTAGTAAAAAACTCTTCCTTTCGGATTTTCTTTCCCATACTCTTTCGGATCAGAGAAATAGAGATTTCCTTTCTCATCAAAAGCTATATCATTTGGGCGGTTGAAAGATTTTCCTTCATAGCCATCGATCAAAGTCGATACTTCTCCTTCCGGTGTGATCTTTACAATCTTTCCTTCACCATATTCGCATGCAAACAAATCACCCGATCTTGAAACAATAATACCATTCGTCTGCTTGAAAGTAGCATCAGTCGCAAAAGCCAGCGTGTCAACTTTATCATCTGAAATTCTTGTGATCCATCCACCGTTGCAATTGGAAAGATATAGAACTCCGCTATCGTGCCAAGCGGGTCCTTCGGGAAAATCAAATCCATCTGCGACAAATTCCCATTTCTCATCTGGAATAAGTAACTGTGCATGAATGGAAACTGATAATATTAACAAAGTGAGTGTTGTTAAAATAATTGTAAATCTGGACATATTGCAGCCTTTATATAATTGCATAATAATTAAAAGAAATATTTTATTTAATCTACAAATAAATAATGGAAAAATTTTATACTATTTTTTATTTGCTATGCTTAGTATATTCACAGATGAAATTATTCATAATTAGGGATTTTTATATGAAAAAAATATTTGGGTTTTTGCTCGTTGGGCTAACTATTTTCCTGATAAACTGTAGCGGGAAAACGGATAAAGATCTTTATGAATCGGCAAAGAAAAACTTGGAGAATGAAAAATACTCTGATGCGCTGGTACTGTTTGAAGAACTGGTAAATGAATATCCGAACAGTGAATATTATCAAGATGCACTTCTGGAAACAGGGCAATTGTATCAAGGACAAGTTGATAAGAATATTTCGTATAAAGAGTCGCTAAAAAAAGCAATCCAGTCTTATAGAATGTTCTACTCGAAATATAAGGATGATCCTAAAGCGCCGCAGACCTTATTCATGATAGGATTTATACAGGCAAATGACTTAGGCGAGTTGGATTCTGCGAGAGTAACATACACAAAATTTGTTGAATTATATCCTGATAATGAAATAGCTGCTTCAGCAAGAACAGAATTAGAAAATCTTGGATTATCACCGGATGAAATTCTAGCGAAAAAAATTCAAACTAAACCGGAATAAAAAATGTGAATAATTCTAATTCACAGATCAAAAATTATTTAGATCCTTCTTTCATATCTAAGTTAAAATCGCTTGAGTTAAAGGCGAAGACGGTAGTTGAGGGATTCAAAGTCGGTTTACACAAGTCACCTTATCATGGATTTAGTGCCGAATTCAGTGAGCACAAACCCTACATGCAGGGCGATCCCATAAAAAATATAGACTGGAAGATCTACGGTAAAAGTGATAAGTTTTTTATTAAACAGTTTGAGGAAGAAACTAATCTGATATGTCATATTCTTCTGGACGTGAGTGCTTCGATGGATTACAAGAAGGAAGCAGAGCTTACAAAGTTGGAATACGGCACAACCTTAGCAGCGAGTCTTAGTTATTTAATGATCCAGCAGCAGGATGCAGTCGGAATGTCATTTTATTCTGATAGGATAGAAAAGTATCTACCGCCAAAAGCAACCAGGGTTTACCTCCACACAATTTTAAGTTCTCTGCAAAACATCAGCACTGATGGAAATAAAACAGAGACTGCAAATTGCTTACATTCAATTGCACAGAAGATAAAGAAGAGGGGATTGGTAATTGTAATATCCGATTTTTTTGATAGTCCTGATGAAATTCTATCAGCATTGAAACACTTTAAGTATAAAAAAAATGAAGTGATTGTATTCCAGATTCTTGACCCGATTGAAAAAAGTTTTGCTTTTGGAAATGATGCGATCTTTGTTGATAAGGAAACGTCAGAAGAGATAACAACGCAGCCGTATCAAATACAGAAGGCATATCAGTCGGCAATGAAGGATTACCTACATAAATTGAAAAGTGAATGTCTGAATAATAAAATTGAGTATAACCTTATCGATACAACTACTCCGTTTGACAAAGCTCTGTTTTCATATTTCAAGAAAAGAGTGAGAATGAATTAGAAAGTACACCGCTGAGACGAAAAGACGCAGAGAGATAAAATAAATTCTTAGTGCCCTTTACCGTAAATTTTTATTTTAACTCATCAAACCTCTGTAACCCCGTTGTACTTGAAGTTGCGGATGATAACCCAATGATTATTTGTAGAAAGTTCCTCATTCATATTTACTATAATGGTCAGAAAACAAATAACCTTCTCCAAGAAACTTTGCGAAATATTTTTATAGTTTCCTTATGTGAAACTTTTTTGTATATTTTGTTTTATGAAAATCCATTTGATAAAAAAGCAAACTATTGACGAATATGTAAAGAAGAACAGTCAAAGTAAAAGACCTTTTTTGTCTTGGGTTGCAATTATAAAATGGGTTCAATGGAACGAACCGAATGATATTATTGCTACTTTTAATAGTACCGATGTTTTAGGTAAAAGTTCTAAACGAGTTGTTTTTAATATTGGTGGGAACAAATATAGGATGATATGCAGTTATCATTTTGGAAGAGAAAGGGTACACTTGTTTGTAAAATGGATTGGAACACATTCTGAGTATACTAAATTATGTGATGATGGAAAACAATATACCGTAGATGTATATTAAAATCTTGGAGTTATAAAATGAAAGAATTAAAATACAGAATTATAAAAACTAAAAAGCAATATAATGAATATTGCAATATTCTTGAAAATTTGGTTTTGCTTAATAACAAAGCAGAAGAAGATGAAGTAGAATTACTAACTCTGTTAATTGAAAAATGGGACAGCGAACATAATTCATTCGATGAAATTACACCAGTAGAATTGATTAAAGCTTTGATGGAAACTAACAACTTAAAGTCAAAAGACCTTGTAAAAATATTGGGATTATCAAAAGGTACAGTTTCTAAGATATTAAATTATCAAAAAGGTCTTTCGAAGGAAACGATACGAAAGCTGTCGGATTATTTTAAAGTTTCACAAGAGGCGTTTAATCGTCCTTATAAATTGGTAAACGAAGTTAACAGACATTTTAAAGATGCAAGTTTAATGAATACAAAAAAGCATTTGAAGAAAGTGCTAGCCTAATCTCAATCAATTGCTCAGCTCAACCTCCAATGAATTTATTTTCGCCTCAGTATAAGATTGCACTGCTGCGATCGATCATTCGGCGGTAGAATAAATTGAATTGTCATACCATATAACTTACTTATTCTTCGTCAGCACAATTCTGATTTTTGCATAGTTGATAAATCCGGGAAGATTCTGTTTTAACTCTTTCAGATCAGTTATGCCATTGGATATCTCTTTCTCAATCAGTTCTATTTCATGTTTTTTGATAAGCGAGGAAATATCAGTGTCTGGCAGATATTCAATGATAGTTTCCAACTGCATTGATACAACGGCTTCCGGTAATTTGGTCAGCGAAGCAATATCTTCGAGGGAGTACTTCTTATTCAGAAGTTCAAATACCTTCTGGATATTTTCAGGTATCTTTTTCTGTTTAACATCTTTCTTGATTATCGATTCTCGTTTAAATTCGTAAATTGCTTCAAGGAAATCTTCACCGACTTTATTGAACATCCACTGGTTAAAACCTTGTATCGACATTAACTTACTGGGGGAGTTAGGGTTGAACCTCAACTATTTTCCGCAAGATAGTATCAGAGCATATCAATTGAGGAGACTGTGAAAATTTCCTCGCAGAAGTTTTTCTCACTGCACGCAACTTATTGAACAACTCCAAATTAGATTCGTAATCAATATTTGAGTTCGTTCTTATATTGGATATCTCAGGGGGAGTTATTAAAATATCTTTCCCTTTATCCGAAAGCGCTAATCTTGTATCGAATTTTTTTACAACATCTTTTTGAATTAAATGTTCAATTATTGCATTTAGGTCGTCACGCTTAAAATGACTGCATGCTCCGAAGTTGGAAAAACTCTGTGCTCCCGGATGTTTTGTGTTGCCGAGTAATATTTTAATGAGATCAACGTTTTAAGGTTCCGGCTGCTTCATGCAGTGTGTCAACTATTATCTCTTCAAGATATTCAAGTTGAATAGAATCCGTGTTTGAAGCATTAGTACAGTTATCACATTTACCGCACGAATAATCTTTTTGTTCTTCCCCAAAATAGTTCAAAATGAATTTAAAGCGGCAGGCATCAGTAAATACATAATCTCTCATCTTAGTTAATTTACTTTCTGAGTTTCTTTTGTGTTCCAGCCAGTTTCTAATATTTAATCTTAGGCTATTTGGATAAACTCTTTCATTTAACAATCTTACAGATGGGTTCTCAAGTGGAGTGTCAAATTCAATGACTCCTGAAACTGATAGTTTTTTCAATACTTTAACTATATCAGCTTCAACTGTATCTAATTTCCTTGCAATTACAGATGTGTCGATCTTTACCTTTCGAGCAAAGAGCGTATCACCAAAATTTCGAATGATATAAATCAGAAGATCTCTCATCAGATTGCGGGCATATTGATTGATAAAAGTTTTCAACTCATTTTGGCTAAATAGTATTCTGATGAAGGAATATTTATTTCCCTCAGAATTAAATTCCATTAGTTCGTTTTCATGGAGCACTTTAAGTGATGCAAGGAGTTTTTGTTTGTTAATCTTATGCGGGAGCAGGAAACTTTCTATTCCCTTATCTATTTGAATTCGTTTATCATACGTGCTCCCGGCAGCGATCTGTATATAATCGCATATTGAATTATAAACTTGCTTTACTTCATCATCCGTTGGATAATTATTATTGATAAAATATTGTTGAATGTTATAATCTTTCTCTTCAAATAATAAGTATATCTTTGATGGCTTTACGTCTCTGCCTGCTCGTCCGATTTCCTGGTAATAATTTTCAATAGATGCGGTTAGATTATAATGAATAAGCAGACGAATATCAGATTTATCAACCCCCATTCCAAAGGCGTTTGTAGCACAGATTATTTTTACACGGTCGTTCATGAAATCATCTTGTATCATTCTCCGCTGCTCAGGAGCTAATCCGGCATGATAATAATTCGAGAGATATCCGTTCATTGTTAAAAATTCAGAAAGTTCCTCTGCGTTCTTCCTTGTGGAAGTATAAATAACTGCAGGCAGTTTGTTCTTCTTTATTAATGCCAGCACTTTCTCTTTTTTTCTGCTGGTTCTTATTACATTGAGATGAAGATTCTCACGCTCAAATCCTCTGATGAAAATTCGCGGATTGCTGAAATTGAAATGTTCAATAATATCGCGACGAACTTCTGGAATTGCCGTAGCAGTGAATGCAGAAACATTTGTATTCCCGATCCTTTCACAAAACTCCGTTATCTTTCTATAACTCGGTCTAAAATTATGACCCCATTCGCTTATGCAATGTGCCTCGTCTACAAAAACATATTTAGGATTTAGCTTTTCGATCCTCTCTGTAAAATCAATGCTTTCCAATCGCTCCGGTGATACATATAAAAGTTTGATCCGTCTGCTTTCGATATCGCGAAAAACTTTTTCAACCTCTTGATAAGTGAGTGTACTGTTTATGAATGCTGCAATAACTTTCTTTTTATTTAAGCTGTCTACTTGATCTTTCATTAGTGCGATCAGAGGTGAAATTACAATTGAAAATGATTCACTCATAAGTGCAGGTATTTGATAGCAGAGAGATTTTCCGCCGCCGGTTGGAAGCACGGCAAGAACATTGTTCCCATTCAGGATAGATTGGATTATCTCTTCCTGTCCGGGACGAAATTCCGTAAATCCGAATATTTCTTTTAATATTTTTTTCATTTATTGACGGATATATTTACTACATAGACAAAAAAACAAAAATTATTTATTAATCAAACTACAATAAAAAAGAATTATATCCATTTAACAATGTTTTACTATTCATCTTCACCATTTACGGAATCAATATTTGTATGCTTGATCAATAGATAAAAACAAATTATCTGAATAGATTAACTTGGTAAATATAATACAAAGTTTTATTTTGATTTATCAGAAAACACTCAATTATTAATAATGCTTGAAATAAAGAATTTATCAAAATCTTTTGAAAATATTAAAGCCCTCGATTCAGTTTCTCTGTCAATAGCGAAAGGTGAATTCTTTGGGCTGCTTGGTCCTAACGGAGCGGGTAAAACTACTTTAATGAATTTGATTATCGGATTTCTCAAAGCTGATTCGGGAAGTATTCTTTTTGATAATGAAGAGATTAAGTATGGCGATCCGGCAATAAAAAACAGAATTGGTTATGTTCCTCAAGATATTGCACTTTATCAAGAACTGACGGCACTTCAAAACCTTAAAATATTCGGTTCATTTTATAAGATGTCTAAAAAGGATTTGACAGATAATATTCATGAAGCTCTTGAACTGGTTCAGCTTACGGATAGAAAGAATAGTGCTGTCAAAGAATTTTCCGGCGGAATGAAAAGACGATTGAATTTAGCGGCATCCATACTGCATAGACCGGATGTTCTTTTATGTGATGAACCGACTGTCGGCGTCGATCCGCAGTCCCGCAATGCAATTTTCGAAATGCTTCAAAAACTGAATAGGGAAGGTATCACAATTATCTATACAACTCATTATATGGAAGAAGCAGAACGATTATGCGATAGATTGGCGATAATTGATAACGGCAGAATTATTGCGGACGGTACTTTAATGGAATTGCTCAAAATTCTGGATCGAAAAGCGACAATAAAAATTCAGAAAACAAGAGAGAGTATGGAATTACTTGAACAACTGAATAATGTTGCTGAAATTAATGAGTTGGATTATAAGTATGAATTAATTCTGAATAATGATAATCAGACATACACAGAACTCTTCTCTTATTTTGAAAGTATCAATCTATCACCGGACTTGGTTGAAATAAATAGGGCTTCTCTTGAGGATGTGTTCCTCCATATGACCGGTAGGAGGATCAGAGATTGAAAAATATAATTGAGTTGATCAAAAAGGATTTAATGCGGTTTATAAAGGATAAGACAGCGATGCTCTTAACTTTTTTAGTGCCGGCAGTTCTGATAATTATATTCGGGAACATTTTTGGAGGAAGTAGTGGAGAACGCGGCAAAGCTGAAGTGATCTTTGTGAATAATAGTGATTCTGAAATTGCCAAGTTGATTGAAAATAAACTTGATTCATCTTCCAGTATTAAGCTGATCAAAAAATATAGAATTGAAGGGACAGATTCAATTGCAGATTTCACAGAACAGAAAGCCATTGAATTTGTTAAAGCCGGTAAGATCTCAGCTGCAGTAGTATTACCGGAAGATTTTCTTTCAGATACCTCAGCAGCAATGAATATTAAATTCTATTACGATCCGAGAAACGAAATAGAATCTTCAATTATACAAGCGGGTATTCAAAAAACAATATTTTCAGAACTTCCGCAGATTTTTCCAGCTTTATTAACAAGACAAGCGAATGATATTTTAGGAAATAAAAAAGGGGAAAAGTTTAGAACTGATATGGCTGGCGTTGTTAGTGATTATTTTGGTATCCCGAAAGATTCTGTTTTATCTATGACAAGTCCAGATGTAAAGAGCAGCAATCTTGCGGAAAGTACTTCCGATTCAACTTCAAATTCGTTTATAGATAATTTGATAAAGTTTGACAGTGTACAATTAGTTGGGAAAGATATAGAAAATCCGCAGGTTACTAGAATAGTAGGAGGATGGGCAATAATGTTCTTACTCTTTACACTTACTGCCATTGCCACTTCATTGTTCGAAGAAAAGCAAGAAGGTACTTTGAAAAGACTGCTCTGTATGCCTGTAACAAGAACGCAAATACTCCTTTCAAAATATTTCTTTTCAATGATCATGGGAATAGTTCAGCTCCTGGTTCTGTTCATATTTTCGTGGGCAATATTTAATGTGGATATTTTTTCTAACTTTTTCAATTTGATGATCGTCATTATTATATCGGCATCGGCTGCAGTATCATTTGGTATGATAATAACTTCACACGCAACATCTCTTAGTCAAGCAAATGGAATTGCCACATTGCTGATCCTTGTTATGTCTGCTGTGGGAGGTGCGTGGTTCCCAACATTTTTATTCCCGGATTGGCTTCAGATAGTTGCTAAGTTTACTTTAACTTATTGGTCGGTTGAAGCATTTCAGCAAATATTGTGGAGACATGCTCAATTATCATCGATTACTTTAAATCTATTTATACTAATTATGATAAGCGTCGTTTTTAATTTTTATGCGATAGCTAGATTTAATAGGGGGAAGATATTTTAATATGAATGTAATTGAAGTAAATAAATTAACGAAAGTTTACCAAGTAGGAAGGAGTAAACAAAAGATAACCGCGCTTAACGATCTCAGTTTGAGTATAGAGCATGGCAGCATTTTTGGTCTGCTCGGACCGAACGGCGCAGGAAAAACTACATTGATCAAGATTCTGCTTGGAATCACATTCCCTACATTAGGTGATGCACGTATTCTGGATAGCGATATAAGTAATTATATGATAAAGAAAAAGATCGGGTTCCTTCCTGAAAATCATAAGTTCCCGAATTATCTTACTGCAGAGCAGACTTTGAAATATTTTGCTCAGTTAAGCGGTTACGAAAATTCAAATATGAATAAGCGGATTGATGAACTGCT
>QILJ01000208.1 GCA_003233295.1 Ignavibacteria bacterium
ACTTTCGTATCATTTTTTATTACATCATCTATGCCCTGTGTTTTCTTTCCACAATGAATAGTTATCAAACCACCTAATTCATTAACAACAGATATCACCTCCTGATAATCACAAAACATCTCTTTCTCTTTTTTGCCATTTTCTCTTTGAGAATTAATCTCAAGTTTCGTTAAAATCTCGTTTGATAGATACTCTAAATTCGTAGCTTGTGAAAATATTGCAATTAAATGAATATTTTCCTTCGCTACTAGTTGCGTCCTAATTTCAATCCCAGGGAATATAGTAATATTTTCCTTCTCGCCCAATTCTTGTAGTTTCTCTATCCTCTTATAATCCATTACATGATGATCGGTAATTGCAACAACTGACATATTTTTTATTTTTAATCCTTCTATGATCTCATCGTTAGTAACTGATTTATCATCATAATCATCAGATGAGGGCGTATGAAAATGTAAATCCCATTTTCTCCATTCAGAACCTTTTTGATGTGCGTGACTATTCATAATTTTACCCCTATCATATTGATATACTGCTGAATATCTTTATCAACTTCTTTAATAGACACATTCAACTTAACTTTTCTCGCAAAATCAACTTCATTCTTTATTTGCCTCAGCAAGCTTATCTTCTGTTCCTTTAGTTCTTTAATTTTTTGATATGATTGATAAAGCTTAGCGGTAGTTTTTCTATCCTTATATTCATATTCTTTCATATACTCACAAACACAAAACAACTTCACTCGGTCAGCAAAATCTCGATAAAATTCATAAAAGTTAGCGAACGATAGGTTCTTTAATTTAATGCTATCTAAAAATTCCTTCTCTGTATTACCTTGCTCGCCAATCCAACCTGAATTATAGATTTCATCCACTACGCTCTTTGAAGTGTCAGCTTTATTGATTCGTTTGTATGCAACGTTAAGGATAACTTTTTCTGCATGCTCAATCGCGAGAATAACCGGATACTGAATGGCCTTCTGGATAATTTCTGCAATACTATGTGCATATTTATCATCTCTTAGAATAACACCGATAACCTGGACTTCCTGGTAATCAACCTCGTCATCATTATATGCCGGGATATTAATATTTTCTTGCTTTAGGGCATAATACCATCTCACTTCATCTACATCGTTCTTAAAAAGTTCTACTTGTTGTTTCGTCAGCCCGGCATTTTCATAGAACGCTTTCTTGAATACTTTTTTATCTGCCAACGCTTTTTCAGGGAAACCTAATGATTTAATTATATCATAAGCCGTCATAATTTATTTAATCACTAAAAATGATATTAATTCAAAGTCGTCTTTTCCGAAATAATCGTTGTTTAATATTGTGGTCCCGCCTTTTAAAAAAAGGCTTTCTATTCCCTTCTCCTCTTTTTTGCCGACGATATTTTTAATAGCATTTTCAAGAAGCTCTGAATAGGTATGCATATCTCTGCCTTCATTGGTTTCTTTATTAAAGGCTTCAACCAGATCAGTCAGAACCTCCGCCTGCCCCAGACAAAGCTTCTTATACATATCCAATATTTTCTTGGTGGCAATAAAATTAAATACAATTTTCCCATCATCTCTTACATACACTAAATAATAAGGGTAAAACGCATTATGCTCATCCGGCACACTGCCTTTACTTATATGCCGAAGACAATAAATGACACCTTTTGAATCTTCATTGCCTTGTGTTGTTGTCAGCGCATACATCCCACAGGCGGCCTTTTCAAGAGCAGCCCTATTTGTTTTCATGTAATCCATAAGGTCCATGCGGAAATCATTAAAGCTAAGATCCGTTATGGATACCCCGCCGGCCATTTCTTCCAAATCAACAACCTCTTCTTGAAGCTGTTTTAACTGATTACGCCGGTATTCAAGGTCGTTCATTTTTAATTTGCCGGCATCAATAATATTTTCATCCCCGGTAGCGGATATATCTAAAAGCACCATTCTGCCGGTGACGCGGGCTTCCAGATTAATATATTCATCAAGTTCCATATTCGGCCAAAAACTTACTAATTGCACTTGAGTATTGCGTGTTCCTATCCTGTCAATACGGCCGAAACGTTGTATAATACGAACCGGATTCCAGTGGATGTCATAATTAACAACATAGTCGCAATCTTGTAAATTTTGACCTTCTGCTATACAGTCTGTTCCAATTAAAATATCAATGGTAATTCCATCGTCCGGATATATGGCAAGCTTTTCTTTTGATAATGGTGAGAAGTAGGTTAATATCACGCTGAAATCTTTTTGCTTTAGAGAAGCGGTTGTCTTGTTGCTGCCTGTTCCGGTGACAATTGCGCAGTATAATCCAAATTCTTTATGTATCCATTCAGAAAGATTGTCATATAAATAGTTAGCCGTATCTGCAAAAGCTGAAAAGATGAGAATCTTCTTGTTATTATCATTTATGGGATTATTTATCTTTTCACGTATAAGCTTTTTCAAATGGGCAATCTTAGCGTCACGGCTCGGGGTTATCTGCCTGGCTTCATGTAAAAGTTGTTCAAGAAAACCCTTATCGCTTTCGAGGTCTTGCTTCCACCGGATAAGATCCATATCTTGCAAAAGCACCTTTACCTTACTGCCAATTAGTTTATCTTCGATGTCCTGCTCCTCTACATCAATATCAGCAATATTTAAAGATTCATCTATATAATCATCGCCTTTTTCTATCTTCTTTAAAAGGTCATCTATTCGAGAAAGGATTTTTTGGACGGTTATACCGAAAGAATAAATAGAGCTTTCCATCCGTTTGAATAAGTTTACCCTCAGCAAATGGATTAAATTGATTTCCCGGTCTATCTGACGGAAAGTGGAACGTCCATCCTGCACTTCCATATCATATTTTTTGCTGTATTCAGCTTCTTTATCCATGCGGACATATCTTAATGGGGAGTAGGCCCCTAAATTTAACCTTCTGATAGTTTTATTTACTTCTGACAATGAAGGGAATTTATGCTGTGAATCTATATCGGTTTTTGCGTTGTGTGGTTTTCTGCGCTCCGGGAATTTGCCTACTTCTTCTATGTTGTAATACTTCTCAATATGTTTCCGTGAGCGTGCTATAGTAATAGTATCAAGAAGTTTAAAATAATCAAAGTTAATCATATCCAGGAAGACGCTAATATTCCGCCTTTCGTCGGGAAGAGCATTCCAGCGATTAAAAATGGCTTGTGCTTGCTTAAGTGTCTGTTCGATACTCTCAATTCCCTGTTCAACAAATGCCTTGTCATTACCTTCAGTAATAAACGCAACCTGATTCTTCAAATCATTCATTCGATTATTAACCGGCGTTGCTGATAGCATCAGCACTTTGGTTTTTACGCCTTGTTTTATAATCTGATTCATTAAGCGGCCATAGCGTGTCTCCCTATCTTTTCGGGGATCATTATTCCTGAAATTATGCGATTCATCAATAACAATAAGGTCATAATTACTCCAATTAATTGTTTCCAGATTAATCTCCCCTGAACGTCCGGTGTACCTGCTCAAATCGGTATGATTCAGAATATCATAACCGAAACGATCATTTGCAAAGATGTTCCGCTTGTCGTTAATCGTATATATTGTCCAATTCTCACGTATCTTTTTAGGGCACAATACTAAAACGCGATAGTTTCTTAGCTCGTAATATTTAATTACAGCAAGTGCCTCAAACGTCTTGCCAAGCCCAATACTATCGGCAATAATACAACCATTATATTTTTCTAATTTGTCTATTGTCCCCAGGACTCCGTCTTTTTGGAATCGGTAGAGCTTGTTCCAAACAATTGTATCCTTAATTCCTGTTCGTGCTTTGACAATCTTCTCTTCATCAAGGTCATCAATATAATCTCTAAAAAGATTGTAAAGAGTAACAAAATACATAAACTCCGGGGTATTCTCTTTATATAGGTTAAGAATACGGGCAAGGAGTTCCTCCTTCACATCTTCTACTAATTGTGTGTTTTGCCATATCTCGTCAAAGAAGGATAATAATTCTTTTGTTGATTCATGGTCTTGCGTTAATGTATTAATATTCATCCTTGTAGAATGAATAAAACCAAGGCCTTCAGCAGTAAAATCGGAATTGCCATGTATTGCTACTTGTTGCCCTTCGGGACCATCAATATGATAAAGTTTAACCGGAGCAATTGTAGAGTCTTTCAGGGAACGAAAAGCTACTTTTTCTTGTACCCAATCAGCGCATTCATGAGCAATGCTTGATTGATTGAGGTCATTTTTAAGTCTAAGTTCAAACTCGCTTCCGGAAATGCTCTTCTCACGTTTATTGCGTCCGATATAATATTCTCTGCTTTCGGAAGGTTTACTTTGAATAAAGGTAGGTTCAATGAAAAGAAACCGTAAGCTTTCTGCTTTTTGAAGCTCCTTTTTAAGTTCCTTAAACGCATAGATAGTGAAACAAGAAGATATAAAGGAAAGATTAGATCCCTGAGTTATATGCTCCTTAAGGGCATCCCCTACTTTACCATTTTTCCTATTATCTAAAATCTTATCCAAAATGCTCTCCAGGAATAATTTTTCATCTGCTCTGCATCAAAGGGGACAGCGCCCTTTTATTTGTAAACTTACTTAATTTCTTCTTCATGGTGCCCCTTTAGCGCCCCTTTAGGATGTAATATCCTTTTCCTCATTTATATCCTGTTAATTTTATCTTCTATATCCTTAAGTTTCTTCAAAATACTTTCAAATGATGGCGGATCTTCAAAAAACATT
>QILJ01000370.1 GCA_003233295.1 Ignavibacteria bacterium
AAGGTGTGATAAATTAAATATGAGCGAAAGAGGACTTTCGCTCTACAATCAAACTTTGTAGAGCGAGTTTCAGAAAAACAAAGGTATTACTTTTCTTGTTCACTTTCTGAATCAGGTCTTTTCTGATCAACATCTTTGTCAATATGGACATCCATTTGCGGAAACGGTATCTTAATGTCAGCATCTATAAGCAATTTATTAATGTATAACAGCGCTTCGCTTTGAATGAATATCCACTCACTACGGTTCGCTGTCCAAAAACGAAAAGTAAAATTAAGACTGCTTTCTCCATATCCATTAAACAGAACATACGGCTCAGGATCTTTAAGTACATCTTGTCTGCTGCTAATTGAGTATTTTAATAGTTCAATTACTTTTTCCGGGTCTGTTCCATATTCCACACCAATATTTATCTCGATCCTTTTGTACTTATCGGATAATGTCCAATTTGTTACTCTTGAAGAAATTAGGTCAGCATTAGGCACTATTTCTTCCGAACCGTCAAATCCCTTTATAATGCTTGACCTTATACCAATTCGCTTAACAGTTCCGGTTAAATTTTGAATACTGATCACGTCTCCAATTTGAACCGGTCTTTCAAATAATAATATTAATCCTGAGATAAAGTTATTAACAATATTCTGCAGACCGAAACCTATACCAACGCCAAGAGCGCCGGCTATGATAGAGAATTTCGTCATATCGAAACCGACGGCAAATAACGCAAACAGCAATCCAAAAGTAATTATGATGTAGCCGGTGATCAATGAAACTGCTCCGGGAACCCCGCGCGGAAGTTTTAATCTTGGTAATATTTCACCATCGAGAATGAATCTCGTTAAACGTGATAACTTTACGGATAACCAAATTGAGAAAAAGAACAGAATAATATTCCCGACACTGATAGTAGTTTCACCAACATCCCATGAAGTGTTAAAGGCATCTATTGCAGCTTTTTTCAGTGGTTTGTAAAGTGAAAATCCATCAAGAAAAGATGCGACCCATATAAAATAAGTTATGAACCTTACTATTTTAATAATTGTTTTCTTAACCAGATCATGATCTTGTTTAATAATTAAAAATAGATTAGCAAAATTTGTTTGAAGAAAGATTGTGAGTAATTCATCAAAAACCTGATAAGCAGTCACAAGAAGGAGTGAAACGTATATTGCGTTCATTACTCCGTTTAATACTAATCTTGATAAAATAGTATTGCCTGCAAAGTTAGCGATGAGAGTGAGTACAAGAACTACAACCATTACTTTTATGATGGAAGACAAAACTTTTACGAATGGTCTCCTCTGTTCCGGGATCTTGTCTATTGGAATTTTCAGCATCCAATACATTGCTGCAATTAATAGTATGATAAGTCCATTAACAATAAATCTTTGATTTAAAGTATTTGTTGCAGCTAATTCCATTATCCTCTGTAAAAGGAAAATAAAAGTGACAAAGAATAACGGACCTCTTGATACTTTTGTGATCATTATTGGGAATAATCTCAGCAATGGAAATATGAAAAGTATCGTAAATATTTCCGCGACTATCCTTGGCGCCAGCGGGAAAAATAAGTATTCAAAAAATAGGGCAATTAATAACGATATTGAAAATGGTCTGCTTAATAATTTCAGTGAATCAAGACTGCCTTTATCATTCTTCTCTTCTTGCTCACTAAGATTCCTTTTGGCAAATAAACCAAGTAAGAAAACTACAAGTAGTATTATCAGAAAGAAAAGAATGTAAAAAGGAATTTGAGCACTGTATAGATCATAAAACTCGGAAAAAGCATTTCCTATATTTTTTTTAGTGTTTCCCCAACGTTGTGCAATAGTTGAAGTATCTGATGTATCAGCAAAAGCTTTCCAAATAGGAGGGGAATCGAAAGTAAACAATAATGACTTTTTTGCACTTATTTCATTTTCAATAGCTGATAATACTTCTTTTGCGGTGATCTCTTCCATGGATACTTTATCCCGCAACGATAAAACGCTATCAAGTGTTGCAACTATAAATCTATCAACTGAATTCAAATCTTTACTGAATTCACCCATCTTTTTAGCAGTGGTTTAGGAGCTTTTTCAGTTTTTGTTGGTGAGTACCCAAATTTCTTTTGCTTTCTTAATTCTAACTTTTGCATCATCAAGCTTTTCAGCTTTGTCCTCCAACGTCTTTTTAAATTTTAATATATTATCTAAATATGCGATCCATTTTTTATCGAGGTCTTCTAATTTTCTAGTCGGTAAAGGTTTTAAAATTTCCGGTGTAGAGTCTTTTTTAAGTGATTTATTTTCATCGATCAACTTCTGAAAATCTTCAGCTTGCTTCCGGACCGAAATTTCTGATGATCTTAACGATTCGATCTCCTTTAATTCAACATAAGCTTCCTCAATCTTCTGAGGTATTTCAATAACCGGAACGGCTTTTAGTTCTTCTTCTTTTTTTTTCTTCAGTTTGTGGTTGATCTGTATTCTGAGCATAAAAATTTTGAGCGCCTGATAGAATTAGGATAATCATGATTCTCAAGATGTATTTATGCATCTTATATTCTTTCATTAGAGTTGGTGAGTTATTTTATGAATACTTTAAATAATAATACTAGATCATTTCAATGATTTTTTTTACAAGTTTTTCAAATTTATTTTTTACCAATTCTGCTGTTTCCATAACCTCGTTGTGAGATAATTTATTTTGAGATATTCCCGCAGCATAATTTGTGATACATGAGATGGCTCCAACTTCCATTCCAAGGGTAGAGGCAAAAACCGCCTCGTGTACCGTTGACATTCCAACAGCATCACCGCCCAGTCTTTCGACCATTTTAATTTCTGCCGGCGTTTCATAACTTGGTCCTGTTCCAAACCAATAAACACCTTCTTTCAAGAACACTTTTACTTCCAGCGAAGCATCACGAATAATTTGATTTATTCTTTCTGATGGGAAGTTTAAGAAATCGGATTTCATTTTTTCAGTTGCTAATCCGATCAGATCGGTCAGCTCCTTTTTAATATTGAATGTATTCATCGAAGTGATCAGCATCAAGTCAGCCGGTTTAAAATTAGGATTCAATCCGCCGGCGGCATTTGTCAGCAGAATTTTCTTGCACCCTAATTTATGCGCAATAAAAACCGGGAGTATGCATTCGGAGATTTTATAACCTTCGTAAGGATGAATTCTGCCTTGGTAGATAAGTAGATTTTTATCATGAAGTTTTACAAAATGAATATATCCTTTATGACCTTCCACTGTTGATTTTGGGTAACCTGGAAGTGAATCGGTTGAGATAGTTTTAATGATCTCTGTTTGATCTGCAAAGTCTCCCAAACCGCTTCCGAGGATCAATGCAACTTCCGGATCAAAAGGTTTCTGAGATTGGATTTCATTAAGAAGATATTTGTATTTAAAATCCAAATCGATTTTCATTGAATATTCTCTTTAAAAAAATTTGTGTTAATATATTAAAATAAAATTCCAGCTAAAGTTGCCGTCATCAAAGTTGCCAAAGCTCCGCCGGCAACGGCTCTAAGTCCTAACTTTGCCAAATCCGATTTCCGTTCTGGTGCAAGCGGTGAAATACCCCCGATCTGAATTGCGATTGAACTGAAGTTCGCAAATCCGCAGAGAGCATAAGTCGCCATCAAAATTGTTTTTTCATCCAGAAGTTCTTTTGCTTCTATTAAACTGCTCAAATCAAAATATGCAACAAATTCATTCAAGACCAATTTTGTACCGAAGAGTGAGCCAAAATGAAGCGCTCCTTCCCACGGTACACCAATTCCATAGGCTAAAAACTGCAGAAAATATCCGAGAATGAATTGAAGATTCAAAGGTTTGCCGTAGTGTTCTATTAAAATGGAATTAAGCCCCACAAGATTGCCGAAACCTTCTAGCACATAATTGGTTAACGCAATAAGCGCTATAAAGGCGATAAGCATCGCCGCAACATTTAACGCCAATTTTAATCCTTCTGCCGCGCCGAAGGCTGCCGCTTCTATTACATTTGAGGAAGTCTTTTCAATATTTACTTTTACAGACCCTTTTGTTTCAGGCTCTTTTGTCTCCGGGAAAATGATCTTTGATAGTATTAACCCCGCTGGTGCAGCCATCACGCTTGCACCGAGTAAGTGTGTAGCGAACAGCAGTTGTGCATCATTGATCGAAAGTCCCATAACATCGGCAAAGGCTTGACTCAAAATTTGAATATAAGCAGCCATAACCCCGCCGGCAACCGTAGCCATTCCGCCGACCATCACGGTAAGAAGTTCACTGTTGGTCATTCCTTTGATGAATGGTTTTATCATTAAAGGAGCTTCGGTTTGTCCGACAAAAATATTTGCCGTTGCTGATAGTGATTCTGCACCGCTGGTACCAAGCACCTTTGCCATCACCCAAGCCATCCCCTGAACAATTTTCTGCATGATACCGAGATGATAAAGTATTGCCATTAACGATGCAAAGAAAATGATTGTGGGCAGAACTTGAAATGCAAAAAACATTCCCATACTGCCTTCAGCATTTGGCGATAGAGCAAGGCTGCCAAATACGAATTTAGCTCCTTCGGTTGTAAAGTTTAAAATGATCACAAAAAAACTGCTGATCCATGCGAAGAATGTTTTGATCCAGCCGAGAGGCGCAAAGTAAGTACCAAGCACATCGCCTTTAATAATTAGTATTGCAAAAACGATCTGCAAACCGAGTCCGGAAATCAAACGATCTGCAAACCGAGTCCGGAAATCACAAGTCTCCAATTTATCTTTCTCTTATTATTGGATAATAGGAATGCAATTCCCAGCAGAAGTACGATCCCGAAAATGCCTCTTAATAATGAAATGAAATCCATATAGTTCCGTTAATTAGATTTATAGTGATGTTTACGGCATCTTGCTTCGTAACTTTCCAGAGCGCCTACAACAACCCTTTCGGCAGATGAAATTTTTCGCTGGGTCATATTTGCCGGATTACCGCAGACCACACAGATAGCCAAGGTTTTAGTAATATATTCTGCAGCAGCAAGTAATTGTGGAATCGGCTCAAAAGGTTCACCGCGGTAATCCATATCTAACCCGGCAACAATAACTCTTTTGCCTTGTGATGCTAATTCATTACAAACATCTACTAAAGTGTTATCAAAAAATTGTGCTTCATCAATGCCTACTACTTGTGCAGCGTGAACCGTTTTAAGGATGTCTTTTGCAAAATCGACAATAGTTGACGGCATCGATTGCTCGCTATGTGAAACAATTTTTTCAGTAGAAAACCTATCGTCAATTCGTGGTTTGTAAATTTGAACATTCAGTTTAGCTATTTGCGATCGCCGCAGCCTTCTGATAAGTTCTTCTGTCTTACCGCTGAACATACAGCCGGATATAACTTCAATCCAGCCGGAATCTTTAGGAACGGAATGAGGTGCAAAATCCACCATAATTATTGCTCTCTTATTTGTTATGATTTATTAAGTTGTTCGTCACCGAAAGAAAAGGGAATAAGGTCTTTGACTTTAAAAACCTTCTGTTCGTCATTCCCATTAGTGATTATCACATCAAGTTCTTTGCCGCAAAGCTCTAAGAGGACTTGTCTGCATGCGCCGCACGGAGGTATAAAGTCCTTACTGTCGGATGCAATGGCAATAGCAGAAAAATCATTTTCACCCGCTATTTTCGCGGCGAAAGCAGCTGTTCGTTCGGCACACATTGTTAATCCGTACGATGCATTCTCAACGTTTGCTCCTTGATAAACTTTCCCATCTTGTGTTAATAGAGCTGCGCCTACTCTGAATTTTGAGTAAGGTGAATAGGACATCCCTTTTGCCTTTTTGGCTTGATAAGCTAATTTTTTGTAATCCATAAAATTGAAATTAAATTATTTACCAAAATAATTCATTATATGTTAAATGCAAACATATTATTACTGCCATTTTGCAGAAAACTTTTTAGCTAATATAAAGAAATAAATCAATTGTATCTCATATATGATCTGTAGTGGAATGACTTCAAACAAATTGAATTTATAACCGAAGTTATTCTGAAATATATTAATTAGAAAAAGATCGATTATTAATTTTAGAAAGACCGGAAGGAAGAAAACAGAATTGTAGAAAATTAGAATTGCTGAAAGCAACAACACAATATTAGATATGTGCCATAAAGCCATGAGTATTTTTATTTTTAAAGAATAATGATGCGACGTAGAAGTATGGCGCAGTTTCTGATTTTTATATTCCTTATAGGTTTGTTTTGTATCAGTAAAAACGAAAGCGTTCTCTGCTGTAACCAATCCGATCTTCATACCATTCTTTACCGCTTCACGAAGTAGGAGATCATCGTCGCCGCTTACTGTTTCGGTAGTGTTTTCATATCCCTTTATTTTTTCAAACGCCGACAGGGAAAACCCGAAACTTCTGGCTGCGGCAGAATAGGGGAAACCCAATTTCGCAAATGCGAACATTATCATATGAGCACGCAGATTTTCAAATGCGGCAATCTTATTTACGAATGATTTTGTTTGGCGGTATGGAGCAATTCCGAAAACGAAGTCATTTCCCTGCGAGAACTTACCTGCAAAGGATCTCAGCCAATCCGGAGACGGTATACAATCAGCATCTGTAATAACGATATAGGGATTTGATGCATGCTTTATCCCAATATCCAAAGCTCCTTTTTTTGCGGGATAATTTTTCTCTTCTGCATGGATAACCTTAAAATTACTAAGCTCGGCAATATTCGATTTAACAACTTCAAAAGTATTATCATTTGAATTATCGTCAACAATTATTACTTCGAATAAATCGGCAGAATAGTTTTGTTGTTTAAGAGCCGAGATCAATGAAGGGATATTCTTTGCTTCGTTTTTTGCAGCTATAACAACGGAAAGAGTTAATTCTGCTGTATTTAATTTTTCAAGTCTTAGTAACTTATTTAAAGCTGAGTATATCAATAAAGAATAGATCAGAAAGATAATAGTGAGCAAAAATATGATAGCAAATAAAATTGTCATAAAAGAGCTTTAAAATTCTTCGTTAATTGTCCATTCTTCGGCTAAATCATCACCAACATCTTCAATGAAACGGGAGGGTTTGGCTAGAGTATAGCCCGACATTCTGTCAAAAACATTCATTGGATAAGAAAGAAAAAGATTCTGCTTTGCCCGTGTTACGGCAACATACATTAATCTCCTCTCTTCCTCAAGGGAATCAATTGAATCATATGCCATCGAGTTTGGAAAAAATCCCTCCATCGCATGCATTATAAATACCGAGTGCCACTCCAAACCTTTTGCTGAATGAATTGTTGTAAGTGTAAGATATTCTTCTTCCTTATCCTCTTCATTCACATCAATAACACTGTCCCTGGGCGGTTCCAAAGCCATGTCAGCTAAAAAGGTCTCGGTTGAATCGTAGTTGCTTGAAATATTTATCAAAGCATCCAGGTCTTTCTTCCGTTTGTTGAAATCGTCGTATTTGCTTTTGAACAGCGGATTGTAATAGCTGAGTATCAACTCAATTTTATCCGCCGGAAGTTTATAATTTTTATTCAAATTCTGAATTATTTCAAGCAGCCCAACAATTTTAGAATGAAATTTACTATTAGTTATGCTGTTCGTGAGGTCAACATTCTTTAGATCGACAGATGCCAGCTCATTCATTATTAATTGTGCACGTTTCGGACCGATACCTTCATGCAGAAGAAGAACACGATACCAGCTAACAAAGTCCCGTGGATTCATTGATATCCTTAGGAATGCAAGCACATCTTTTACATGAGCGGTTTCGACAAATTTCATTCCGCCGAATTTGATAAAGGGAATATTCGCCTTGTTTAGTTCAATCTCCAGATCGAACGAATGATACGATGAACGGAACAACACCGCGATCTCATTAAGCGGAACGCCTTCTTCGCGTAATTCCAAAACTCTGTCAACAATAAAACGGGACTGCATATTCTCGTTATCGGTAGAAATTATTGCAGGCAGTTCTCCATCCTTTATCCGTGTGTAAAGTTCCTTCGGATATTTCTCTATGGCAAAATCAATTATGTGATTTGCAAAACTCAATATCTCCTGTGTGCTGCGATAGTTCTCTTCCAGCATAATTAATTTTGATCCGGGAAAGAGAGAAGGGAAGTTGATTAT
>QILJ01000528.1 GCA_003233295.1 Ignavibacteria bacterium
TTCGAGACTAAAAAGACAGATTTTTATTGAAAAATGACTTCCCTTAAGAAACGCACAATCACAGCTATTCTTTGGGACTTAGCAGGTTCCTTGGCAAATAAAGGGGTTGGGTTTGTTATTTCAATTTTCCTAGCACGAATACTTACTCCAGAGGAGTTTGGACTGATTGGTATGGTTATGGCATTTGTAGCTGTGTCTTCTGTATTGCTAGATGTTGGACTTGGTAGTGCTCTTATACAGCGAAAAGAGGTACAAGATCTTGACTACTCATCCGTATTGTTATTGAATGCTGGTGTTGGAATATTTTTAACACTAATAATGTATTCAGGCAGTGAAATGATTGGTGCTTTTTACAATAACGAATCAATACCAGGATTGTCAAGATGGTTATGCTGGATGTTTCTAATTAATTCATTAGGAATAATACCTAAGAATAAATTGACAAAAGAGTTAAGGTTTAAATCACTAACGAGGGCTTCATTCATTGCTTCATTAGCATCAGGTACAGTTGGAGTTGTCATGGCCTTCAACGGTTACGGAGTCTGGAGTCTGGTGGTTCATATTTTATTATCAGGAGCTTTGAATGTGATTTTGCTCTGGTCCTCAGTAAAGTGGTTTCCCGGATGGTCATTCGAATTTGCCAGGGTCAAATCCTTGTGGGGATTTGGATTTAATATCTTTCTAAGTTCATTTCTAAATTCAATTGTATCCAAAATGGACATCATTGTGATTGGAAAATTATTTTCGCCGGCGCAGCTTGGTTATTACACCAGAGCACTATCCATTACTAACCTAATTGATACTTACAGTGGTAGGAGCACCTCCCGTGTACTATTTCCAGCATTGAGTGAAATTCAGAATAATATACCTAAGTTGGTTAAGGTATATGAGAAAACTTTAATGATCTATTCCTTTATTTCCTTTAGCCTGATCGGTCTCTTGTTTATTACCGCTGAGCCTTTTATTATCTTGATCTTTACTGTAAAATGGAGCGCCTCAATTCCATTTTTAAAGATTATGTTGTTGCGGAGTTTTGTAACTCCTCTCAGTGCCTTATCAATCAGTACTCTGAAAGCTTTGGGTAGGAGTCGCGATTGTCTGGTTGCTGAAATAATGAAAAAATCATTATATATACTCGCGGTGATTATAGGTTTCAGTTTCGGTATTACAGAATTTCTTTATGCGCTACTGGTTCAAGGGATCATGGCGCTGTGTATTAATTTCTACTATTTAGGAGCCGCCATAAAAATGAAATTCTTCAGACAAGTTAGGATCATATTTCCATACGCATTATATGCCGCGACAATTACCTTTACTTTGGTTATAATCAGGGAACAGTTACAGATTTCAATGGTACTGGATTTGATGATGAGCAGCCTGGCCTTTCTGCTGCTACTTGTTTTGGTGCTGAAGGCCACTGGCAACAAAGCCTACTCCTTATTATACAGGGAGATACGTGTTCATTTTTCAAATGTTTGAAATGGTTTTCTTCTCTGGTAGCGATCCAATATAAACGATGTTAGAAAAAGCATGATACCTGTTACCAAACCGTTCCTTCCACCGCAAAATGAATTCGAAAAATACGTACAAAAAATATGGAAAAGCAATTGGTTGACAAATAATGGACCATTAGTTAATCAGCTAGAAAGTAAGTTGAAAGAACAGCTAAAAGTAGACAATTTAATTTTTGTATCAAATGGAACAATAGCGATTCAATTGGCTATAAAAGCCCTTGGTTTATCCGGTGAAATTATTACAACCCCATTTTCATATATAGCCACTACCAGTTCAATAGTATGGGAAAATTGTAATCCTGTGTTCGTTGATATTGATAAAAATAACTTAAATATTGATCCAAATAAAATTGAAGATGCTATAACGCCAAAGACATCTGGTATTTTGGTTACTCATGTTTACGGTAATTCCTGTGATATAAAGTCGATTAAGGAATTGGCAGACAGAAGACACTTGAAGGTGATTTATGATGCTGCGCATTGTTTTGGAACAAACTATATGGGAAGTTCCGTATTTTCATATGGAGATATATCAACAACAAGCTTTCATGCCACTAAAATTTTCCACACAATTGAAGGTGGTGCGATCTTCTCAAAGGACAAAGATTTAATAGATAGGATGTCGTTGATGCGAAATTTCGGACATAATGGACCGGGAGTTTATGATGGTGTAGGCATAAATGCAAAAAACTCAGAACTTCATGCTGCTATGGGGTTAGCTAACCTTCCTTTTATGGCGGAAATATTGAATGTTCGAAAAAGACAAAGCAATTACTACGATGTACTTTTAAAGAATTTCAATATTAGAAATATCGCTATTGATCCAGATACAGAATATAATTATTCATATTACCCAGTAATTTTTGAAGATGAGGTAACTTGTTTAAGAACTCAAAAAAGATTAGAGGAAAATCATATACAAGCAAGAAGGTATTTCTTCCCTTCCCTAAATAAACTTTATTATGTGGATAGAAACCCAATGCCTATAAGCGAAGATATATCAACAAGAGTTTTGTGCTTACCCCTATATCATGACCTTTCAATCAAAGACCAAGAATTGATAACAGAAATAATTACAAAGTCTTAATTCTAATAAAGTAAATATGACAATTTGTATAATGCAGCCCTATTTTTTTCCATACTTAGGCTACTATCAACTTGTAAGCAATACAAATATTTTCATTTTCTATAATGATGTGAACTTTGTCGAACGTGGCTGGATAAATAGAAATTATATACTAATGAATAAACAAAAAGGCCTTATAACTATTCCTCTTAAGAAAGCTTCTTCAAATAAAAAAATTAATGAAATTGAGATCCTGTCTGATAAGAAAATATTCAATAAGATACTCAGAACAATTGAGCTGAATTACTCAAGTGCTCCCAATTTCAAACAAGGTTTTGTCATATTAAAAGAAATTTTTGACAAAGGTTCTAACACAATTGATCAGCTAGCGATTACTTCAATAGACTCAGTTTTCAAATACTTAGATTTGCCATTTGATTACGAGCTGTCCAGCAACATTGATTACGACAGAACTTCTACCAAAGTGGACAAGATTGTAGAAATTTCAAAAAATTACAATGTAGATACAATATATTTTCCACCTGGTAGTACATCGCTATATTCCGATAGGGATTTTTCAAGACGTGGGTTGAAGAGTAAAGTAATACATCCTGTATTTAAAGAGTACTCTCAAAGGTTACCCAACGACCAATTCATTCCTGGATTATCTATGTTAGACTTAATTATGAATAATGACAAAAATAAGTTGTTAGGCATGTTACAATCTTTTAAGGTTGGCCAGCTTGATTAAAATTGAAAGTGTGATTGGTCTTCATGGGGTGCCCCGTTCAGGAACAAGTTGGTTGGCTCAGATATTTAATAGTCACCCAAAGGTTAATTTAAAATTTCAACCCTTATTCTCATACGAATTTAAGAATTATCTGGACGAGCATTCAACTTCATTAGAAATTAGCAAATTCTATGAAGAAATATCAAAATCTAACGATGCATTCATTAATATGGAAGACCCAGATATTCATAAGAATTATCCAAGTTTTAAAAAACTAAAGGATGCAGATGTTTTAGTTTTTAAGCATGTCAGGTATCATCATATATTAAAAAATATTTTGAGAAAGGATTCAAAGTTGAAACTAATCTTGTTGATCCGAAATCCATTAGGTGTATTGAGTTCTTGGAAGAATGCTCCTAAAGAATTCTTCCCAGATTGGACATTCGAAGAAGAATGGTTAGGCGCTCCAAAGAAAAATCAAGGTAAGCCTGAAAATTACTTCGGTTATTCTAGATGGAAAGATGCAGCAAATCTATTCTTAGAGCTATCTGATAAGTATAAGGAAAGGGTAATCCTAGTAAAGTATAATGATTTGCTTAGTGATACAACTGCTTGTGTCAAAGAACTGTTTAGTTTCGCCGGGTTGAATCTCACAGAACAAACGATACAGTTTATTTTAGAGAGTAGGGAGAGGAATGATAAAAACCCAAACTCAGTGTACAAGGTAAAAGTTAAAGATGAATCTTGGACCCAGTCAATTCCGGTAAATATAATAAACCAAATTTATCAAGAATTGAGAGGATCTAGACTTGAGGAATATTTACAATGATAAATGTGCCAGTAGTTTCGGTTACGGTGGTTACTTACAATCACATCAGATTTATTGAAGATTGCCTTAACAGTATTATTAATCAGAAAACCAATTTTCAATTTGAGTTGATAATTGGCGAAGATGAATCTAATGACGGAACCAGGGAGATATGTATTAACTATGCAAATAAATACCCTGAATTGATCCGTCTCAATCTTAGATCGCGTAGCGATGTGATTCATATCAATGGAAGGCCAACAGGTAGGTACAACTTTATCAAGAACCTGCAAGCCTGCAAGGGTAAGTACATTGCACTTTGCGAAGGAGATGATTATTGGACTGATGAAAATAAACTACAAAAGCAGGTGGATTTTTTTGAAATGAATCCTGGGTTTAACATTATATTCACCAATACGAAGCAACAGACTGGAGATCAAATTAAACCAGAACCCTATCAATTTAGTGGAGAATTTGATTTTGCGGATTTTATGCAGAAAAATTCTAAAACATTGCCTGTTCGAACCGTTTCATCTATATTTAGAAGAAACGCCGAAGGTATTGTTTTTTTTAATGATCACTTT
>QILJ01000306.1 GCA_003233295.1 Ignavibacteria bacterium
ATCTGCTGAAGCCCGGCGGATACACTCGTCTAGCTCAATACTTTACTGAAATGGGAAAAACATTTGAAGATAATAATGCTGCAAACATTGAACAGTTAGTTTTAGGTAAAAATTCGGAATTGGATATTGAAGGTGCTTCAATTATAAATCTTGAAGAATATGCTGAACGAGTCTTGTTGAATGAACGTTATAAAAAAGAGAATTTTAAGTATGAAAGCATTAAGACCAATCGTGAACTTACAACCTATGATTGCATCCATGCGCCATGCATTGAAACTTGTGCGATCAGTCAAGATGTACCGGAATACATGTATCACACAGCAAACGGTAATTTCGCAAAGGCATTTGAAGTTATCGAAAAAACAAACCCGCTGCCGAATATAACTGGTATGGTATGCGATCATCTTTGCCAATCCAAATGTACTAGAATGAACTACGATTCCACTTTGCTTATACGTGAGATAAAAAGATTTGTGTCGGAAAAGGAATCAGCTAATTTTACATTAAGGCCCAAACCTACTCTGGGAGTTAAAGCTGCAATTGTCGGCGCCGGTCCGGCTGGACTGTCCGCAGCATATTTCCTCGCTCTTGAGGGTGTCGAAGTTCATCTTTACGAAACCAAAAGTTTTGCCGGAGGCATGGCGGCTGATGCTATTCCGGTTTTCCGTATAAAAGAAGAATCAATTAAGCAGGATATTTCAAACATTGAATCCCTTGGAGTGAAATTTTATTACAATACAAAAATGGATTCTGAGCGGTTTGGTTCATTGCAAAATGATTTCGATTATATCTTCATTGCTATAGGCGCGCAGAAAGGGAAGAAACTTAATATCGAAGGTGAATCATTACCTGGAGTTTACGATCAGATTACTTTTCTGGCTGATGTACTAAAGGGAAAGGAAATCAATCTTGGTAAAAATATTGCAATAATCGGTGGAGGACTTTCAGCTGTAGATGCAGCTCGTACAGCAAATAGACTGGTTGGACAAGATGGGAAAGTCACGGTTCTGTATAGACGAACAAAAAAGGAAATGCCCTGCGGACGTGAAGAAGTTGATGTAATGATTGAAGAAGGTATTGAAATCGTTGAACTTACTGCACCGGAAAAAATTCTGCAAAGTAATAAGGAATTGGAAATTCTGTGCTCCAAGATGAAATTAACTGAAAAAGATTCTTCCGGCAGAAGACGTCCGGTTAAGATTCATGGAAGTGAGTTCAGTATGGATTTCGATTCCATCATCACTGCGATTGGACAAGACATTGAATTGGACTTTTTCCCGGGGAAAGAAATTCAAATTGACCGATCAACTTTAGAAACACAACTGGATAATGTTTTTGCCGGCGGTGATGCGGTCAGAGGTGCTGATTCGTTGATCAATGCAATTGCAGATGGTCAAAAAGTTGCCGACAGAATTTTGCGAAGGATAGAAAAACAACTTGATCTTTCAATCAAATCGGAGAAAAAACTTACAGAAGAAGAGTTCCAACATAAACTTGCATTAAGAATGCCTGGCGGTGAAATACCTTCTATTACTTTAGATGAAAGACATTCGTTCGAGATGGTTCATCCTACGTTGACGGAAGAACAAGCAATAGTCGAAGCCGATAGATGTTTATATTGTAACGATATTTGCAATATTTGTGTTACGGTTTGTCCGAATCTTGCTAATGTAGCAATAAAAACCGAGCCGGTTGAGATAAAGATTCCCGGGGTTAATGATTCATTCGTTATAGAGCAAAGCAATCAGATCATCAATATCGGCGACTTCTGCAACGAGTGTGGCAATTGTACAACGTTTTGTCCGACAAGCGGCGATCCATATAAAACTAAGCCGAAGTTTTATTTAACAGAAGAAAGTTTTGATAAGGAGGATAGCTGTTATTTGATGAAGGGAAACACTTTGTCCTTCAAATCAAACGGAGAAATTGAAACTCTTGTTTTGGATAATTCAAAGTTTATTTATAGATCTGTTTTTAGTAATATTGAATTTGATAGTAAAGATTATTCTGTGATTAAGCATGAAAACAATTTAACGGGGAGTAACAATAAAGATTTATCAAAAGCTGTAGAGATGATATTTCTTTTTGAAAATTTAAAGAATAACTCACGGGTAGAATAGGAACGCAGATCATTATGATGATTATGATCTTTTAAGATAATTTTATAATATTAAAATCCGCGTTCCTATAAAAGTAAACTCATGAATGACAATTTTAAATATTCTGGTATAACTAATAAAATCATCAAAGCATATTATAATGTTTATAACAAATTAGGATTTGGATTTTTAGAGAAAGTATATGAAAATACAAAACTGAGCTCAGAAGAAAAGTATTAACTAATAAATATAAATCATAATGAATCTTAATAATCATAAAAATCTGCGTTCCTATGAAATTTAAGCTAAATGGAATAGAAAAAGGATACAACGGGAATTCGGAATTATCGTTGTTGAAATATTTAAGAGATGTTGTAGGAATAACTTCGGTAAAAGACGGCTGTTCGCCACAAGCGGCATGCGGCGCCTGTACGGTGATAATAGATAAAGAATCAAAGCTATCCTGCGTAACGCCGATGAAAAAAGTTGAAGGGAAATCGGTTATAACTCCCGAAGGTCTTGATGAATATAGAAAACGGGTTTTCACAAATGCGTTTGTTGAAAAGAGCGGAGTGCAATGCGGCTTTTGTATTCCGGGAATTGTAATGCAGGCAAATGTTCTGCTCGATAAAAATCCTAGCCCAACCAGAGCTGAAATTGCAAACGCGCTGCAACCCAATCTTTGTCGATGTACCGGTTACAAAAAGATTATCGATTCAATTGAATATGCCGCTGAAGCTATTCGTGATCTGAAAGAAATTCCTTCTCCATCAACCACCGGAGGTGTTGGCAAAAGACATCAGTCCGTTTGTTGCAGATATTAAAATAGACGGCATGCTGCACGGAGCTTTGAAATTCAGCGATCATCCGCGAGCAAAAGTTTTGTCGATTGATACAAGTCAAGCGGAAGAACTTGATGGAGTTGTAAAAGTGCTAACGGTAAAAGATATTCCGGGCGAAAGATACTTGGGCTTAATTGCTAATGACTGGCCCGCGATGATCGAGGTTGGCGAAGAAACACGTTATGTTGGAGATGTGCTTGCATCTGTCATAGCTGAGACAGAGGAGATTGCAAGAGAAGCTGTTAAACTAATATCAGTAGAATATGAAGTGCTTGAACCGCTGACCAATATGACAAAAGCTCTTGATGCAGATGCGCCGCAGATCCACCCGGAAGGAAATTTGCTCTCACTAACGAGGATAAATCGTGGAAATGTAAGTAAAGCATTTGAAGAAGCTGCTTTTATTACTGAAGGGATTTATCAAACTCAAATGATCGAACATGGGTATATGGAACCGGAAGCTGCTGTTGCCAGACCAGGTCATTCATCCGGTGTTGAGGTGTTATCGCAGGGACAAGGAATTTATGAGGACAGGAAACAAATTGCGAAACTGCTGAATCTTAATGAAGATCAAGTCCGTGTGATCCTTGTGCCCAATGGCGGAGGATTCGGCGGTAAGGAAGATCTTTCCGTTCAGCATCACGCTGCGTTGGCTTCATATCTGCTGGACCGACCTGTTAAAATTTCGCTCAACCGTGAAGAATCAATTTTGATGCATCCTAAACGTCATCCGATGATAATGAAATATAAACTTGCTTGCGATGAGAAAGGAATTTTAACCGCACTGGAAGCTGATATAATTGGAGATACCGGAGCGTATGCATCTGTCGGGATGAAAGTACTGGAAAGGGCGGCGGGACATTCGACCGGGTCTTACAGTATTCCAAATGCAAAGATAACCAGTAAAGCCGTTTACACAAATAATCTACCTTGCGGAGCAATGCGCGGGTTCGGCGTTAATCAGACTGCCTTTGCAATTGAAAATTGTATTGATGATTTGTGCGAGCAGGGCAGTTTTGATAAATGGCAGTTCCGATATGACAATGCCTTGGTTGACGGAGGCGTTACAGCTACAGGACAAATATTAAAAGGTGGAACCGGAGTAAGAGAAACACTGCTTGCAGTAAAAGATGTTTTCCAGAATTCGAAATATGCCGGTATAGCTTGTGGAATTAAAAATACAGGAATCGGAAACGGAATGCCGGATGAAGGTATTGTTGTGATCGAAGTGATGTCTGAAGATAAAGTTGTGCTCAATCATGGTTGGACGGAAATGGGACAGGGCGTGAACACAATGGCTGTCCAATTTTTATGTGAAGCAACTGGGATAGACCCAAATATTATTGAAGTTGTTGTCGATACGGCGAAAGAGGCAAAGTCGGGAATGACCACTGCTTCCCGTGCTACTTCTATAATCGGTAATGCAATAATCGAAACAGCGAAAGAATTCAAAAATGATTTAGAAAGTCATTCGCTGAAAGAATTAGCAGGCAAAGTTTACAAAGGTGAATGGATCTGCGATTGGACAACCAAACCGGAGGAAGAGACTAAGGAGGTTGTCACACATTATTCCTATAGCTACGCAACACAAGTTGTGATCCTTAATGATGAAGGAGAGATTGAAAAGATAGTTGCAGCTCATGATGCCGGTAAGATAATAAATCCGAACTTGTTTGAAGGACAAATTGAAGGCGCGCTGCATATGGGTTTGGGCTATGCAATATCGGAAGATCTTGAAATGGAAGGCGGAAGACCAAAGTCAACTATGCTGAGGAAGATGGGAATACTTAGAGCAAAAGAAATGCCTGAAGTTGAAGTTATCGGCGTTGAGGTTCCCGATCCTATAGGTCCGCATGGCGCTAAAGGTGTCGGTGAGATTGGTCTTGTTCCGACAGCGGGAGCGGTTGCAAATGCATTTGCACAATATGATGGAACAAGATATCATAAGTTGCCGATAAAGAATCGAGTTCGAAAGTAGAGTAATAATTTATTTAATTATTTTTTAGCTATGTAATATGTTTTGAGTTTCTAAAAATATTGAGTAAATTTACTAAGCATACTGAGTAAATTTACTCAATAGAGTGAGCAGAATATGAGTTATGTTAGACCACAATATTATGTATTAAAAAAGAGATTAAAAGAAAAAAGAAAATTCATCCAGGCAATTATTGGTCCTAGACAGATAGGAAAGACTACTCTCGTTACACAATTTATCCAAACAGAAAAGTATTTATCACATTATAGTACAGCTGATTCGGTTGAAATAACTAATAAAGCATGGATTTCACAACAGTGGGAAGCGGCAAGAATTAAATTGCAAACATCAAAGGTTAAACAGTTAATTCTCATTATTGATGAGATTCAGAAAATTGAGAACTGGAGTGAAACTATAAAGAAAGAATGGGACAAAGACACTAAGAATAACACAAATATAAAATTGGTTATTCTCGGTTCTTCTACATTACTAGTTAAAAAAGGTTTAACTGAGTCGCTCGCTGGACGGTTTGAAGTTCTTTATCTGAGTCATTGGTCTTTTAAGGAAATAAATAAAGCATTTAATATTGAGGCGGAGAAGTTCGCATGGTTTGGTGGTTATCCGGGTTCTTATCACTTAATAAAGAATGAACAAAGATGGAAAGAATATGTAAAGGATTCCTTAATTGAAACAACTGTTTCGAAAGATATTTTGATGCTTAACAGGGTAAACAAGCCTGCTTTACTTAAACATTTATTTGAGATTGGTTGCCTTTATTCAGGACAAATTCTTTCTTACACGAAAATATTGGGGCAAATGCAGGATATTGGAAATACGGTTACATTAGCTCATTATCTGAACTTACTTGATGAAGCCGGTTTGATTACTGGACTTCAAAAGTATTCAATACAGCCATTCAGACAGAAAGCATCAAGCCCAAAGTTTCAAGTATATAATTCGGCGCTAATAAGTGCACAATTATCTGAAACCTATGTTGAAATTAAAAAGCAGCCTGAAAAATGGGGACGGATTGTTGAAACCGCTGTTGGAGTTCATTTGGTTAATTCAGCGAAGTCTGAAAATTTTCAATTGTTTTATTGGCGTCATGTTAATAACGAAGTAGATTTTGTTTTGAAATATCATAATAATATCATTGGTATTGAAGTAAAGTCAGGGGCTAGCGGTGCTAAAAAAGGAATTGAAATGTTCAACAAAATGTTTAACCCAAATAAAATTCTACTTGTTGGAGACGAAGGATTACCTTGGCAAGAATTTCTTAAGATTAATCCATTAAGCTTATTTTAATTCATAAATTATTTATCTGTGTGACCTGGAAGTTTTGTATAAAGTAAACTTGGAAAAACTAAATGAAAGATCTCAGTAAATTAAAACCCTTACCTGAACACGGCTCATGTTTTGTGTGTGGTACAGAAAATCCAAAGAGCATAGGTGTAAAATGGTATTATGATGATAATGATGAAATATTTGGTGAAGTTATTCTAACAAAAGAACAGCAAGGTCCGCCTAATTATGCACACGGCGGAGCATCGGCTGCGTTATTGGATGAGGCAATGGGATTTGCCGGTTGGGTGTCGGGGCATCAAATAGTTTCCGTTAATTTGAACATAAATTTTATGAAGCCTGTTCCGCTTGGTGTGAAAATTCAAGTGCATGGAAAAATAGTAAAAACAGATGGAAAGAAGATCTATACAAAGGGAGAGATAATTTTTGAAAATGGCGAAGTTGCTGTAGAGGGAAGCGCTATTTTAGTTGAGCCAAGTGGATTTTTCGATAAAAAAGTTAAAGAATTCCACGAAGCTGCCTCGAAAAAGAAAAACATGGATAAAGAGTAAATGTAGTGGAGAAGGTATTAATAACCGGTGGAAGCGGTTTAATAGGCAAAAACTTATCAAGTTATTTGTCTTCTCAGAACTATGAAGTTCGTCTCCTTTCTCGCAAAAAAGATCTGAACAATAGCAGTGTATATTTCTGGGATTTGGATTCCGGATATATAGATGAAGAAGCGCTTGCCGGAATTGATCATATTGTTCATCTTGCGGGAGCTGGAATTGCAGAAAAGCGCTGGACAGCAAAGCGGAAAAATGAAATAATTGAAAGCAGGGTAAAAAGCGCCGAATTACTTTTTAGCGAAGTAAGTAAAATGTATATTAAACCCAAAACATTTATATCGGCTTCTGCAGTAGGTTACTACGGCGCTGTAACAGCTGAAAAAATATTTACAGAGACCGATGATCCAGGAAATGATTTCCAAGGTAAAGTTTGCCAACAATGGGAATCTTCATCACAGAAGTTTAGCGAGTTGGGAGTCAGAAGTGTTCAACTTAGGTTTGGTGTTGTGCTTTCGGCTAAAGGCGGGGCGCTGCCCAGAATGATGCTGCCGATAAAATTATGGATCGGCTCTGCTTTTGGAACAGGAAATCAGTTTGTCCCTTGGGTGCATATTGATGATGTGGCGAGAATTATCGAAAAAGCAATTTTAGATGAAGACATATCAGGCCCATATAATGTAGTGGCGCCGGAATATAAAACCAA
>QILJ01000315.1 GCA_003233295.1 Ignavibacteria bacterium
TTCTCAACAGTTATAGCAAACACCTTGTTGATACCTCTAAAAACATCCTTTTTGTATGCTGCTAGCATTTTTATCTTATCCTTTATTTAATAGAGAGGATTGGATATCCTTGAATGAGTCATTCTCAGCAACATATCAAATGCATATTCTTCCATACTTCGTTGAACTTGAAAAGAACATTAAAGCTGATTGGATTGAATCTATAAAGGTATTCATTGAAACTTTTAAAAAAATACAAAGATCTTCTTACACATGGTTAGTTACAATTATTAGAGCACTGATCTCTTTATTATTTGTCTTTTTAAGCTTAGAATATTTTGGGGTATGGTCCTTTTTGGTAATTCTTAGTTTCATTGTGGTCATTGGTGCAGGGGTATTGTTCCTGGTAGCAGGTCTGCAAGATTCAATTAAGGGGTTAGAAGGCCTCCAAACTGGAATTATCAAGCGGTCAAAAAATCGAAAAGAACCAACTTTACCATAGATTTGCTATACTCTGAGTTTTGAATTTTCGTTGATTTGTTTTATCCAGCTATTTCATTGAGCACGTAATCTAACATTGAATCGTAAATTCTGTGGGGATAAGCCCCACTTTTTAGTATTTTAAGCTCAGCACGGTTAAGGATCTATCTGGATTCTTCATAATAAATGCTCATTAAAAGACACATTATAAGAAAGGTACAACGCATAAATGTATATTTCGAGGATTGAAATTCATCATATCAGGTGTTTTGAACACTTGATTATCGACTTGGAAAGAGCCAAGGATCGAATAATGTGGACCACTATACTAGGTGATAACGCAGTTGGCAAATCAACTATTCTTAAATGCATTGCAATGGGGCTCTCTGATGTTTCTAGTGCATCTGCACTAATGAAGGAAGTAAGCGGCGACCTAATTCGACGTGGAGAAGAAACCGCAACGATAAAAATTACATTGAAAAAAGAAACGACTGATTCCGGTGTATCAATAGAAACCGAGATTACTCAACTTTCCAAAGACAGTCCGGAGGAAATTCTGCAGCATGTGCATTCTGATAATGATATTCCGTGGCATGAAATATTTGTTTGCGGATATGGAACACAATTAGGAGCAGGTGGCGGTAACACTTTTGAAAGATACAAGCAGATTGAGGCAGTGTACACCTTATTTAATGACACTTCCGAGCTACCTAATCCCGAAACCATAATGCGACGACAAGGATTGGATGTTAGAAATTGGCTGTCAGAAAAGCTACAGGAGATCCTTCTAATAAAAGGATACAAAGAAATCGAATATAATAAAAAAGGAATGTACGTATTCGGTCCTTGGGGAAAAAGTAGGGTCGAAGATTTAAGTGATGGGTATAAAACCACTATTCAATTGGTTGTGGACTTTTTTGGTTGGCAAATTGTTTCTGATAAGATAAAAAATGTAGACGATGAAATATCAGGAATTTTGCTGATCGATGAATTGGAAACTCATCTTCATCCAAGGTGGCAACGAAGTATTGTAAATGCTCTAAGAGCACAGTTGCCAGGTGTGCAAGTAATATCTACAACCCATTCACCGCTAATAGTTTTAGGTACTTCAGACCTCGAGGATGCCCTCATGGTCGAATTGGATTTGATTGGTAAAAATAAGCTTCATTACCAATGTTTAGATCCTGCTTTTTACAGAGGTTTTTCTGTAGATCAGATTTTAACCTCTTCAGCTTTCGATCTACCAATCTCTGGGAGCCTTATTACTGGCGACAAACTATTAAGATATAAGGAATTGTTTTTACTGGATACTAGAGATGAAGATGATGAAATTGAGTTTTCTAATCTTCAAAAAGAGCTGGAGCAAAATATACCAGAAGTAAGGGCGGATGCAGAAAGTACGGCATTACAAAAAGAGTTAATCAAAAAATCTCAAGAATTATTAGACAGAATAAATTCAGCTAAAGATGATAAAACTCCCTAGTAGACCGAATCCTCCTGGTAAATTAACTAGTCAATCAGTTGCTCAATCCTTAAGTAGTATTGAGCAAAAGGTTTTGAAGGGGGATAGTTTAAATTCCAGAACGGATTTTCCTAACTATTGGCACCCTGAAGCCAGAGAATTACTGTGGATCAATCAAAAAAAAAGATGTTGTTATTGTGAACGATTAAGAGAGGCGAAAAGAGAATCTGATCTCGAACATTTTAGGCCTAAGAGTATGGTAACTGAAGATACAAACCATAAAGGTTATTGGTGGTTGGCATATAATTGGTCAAATTACTTTTTTTCCTGTAAGCCATGTAATTCCGATTACAAAGCAAATCATTTTCCTGTGCTAGATAACTCAAGAGCATTTGGTCCAGATGACCGCTTGACCGATGAGTTTCCTGTACTAATAGATCCGTGCATTGAAGACCCAGAGGAATATATCGATTACCAGTGGGAATCTAATGGGCCATATGTAAAAGCTGTAGGATCTATAAGAGATACTGAAAATAGAGGAAGAGAAACGATAAACATTTTAGGACTAAATCGTACGGAACTAATGGAAGGCAGGGCTGCTAACCTTTCAGTTTTATCTGGAATAGCTAAATTAATGAATGCGTATGAGATGTTTCCAATGCTGAGAACTCAGAAGGAATTTGAAAGGGTCACTCAGTTGATAAGGGAACAAACAGATTTCAATTCTGATATTAATTATATTGGGTTTCGGCGAGCTTTCTTTCGAAGATGGGATTTAGGTGGATATATTGTGGCATGAAATATTATGGAAAAGAATTGATACTTGATCTTCATGGTTGTGATGTGTCGCGTTTTAATAGAAAGAAGATAAAGAAGTACTTTGTTCAGTTATGTGCTTTGATCGATATGGAACGTTGCAAACTAAGCTGGTGGGATGATCATGGTTTGCCTCCGGAAGATTGCCAAACAGAACCCCATTTAAAGGGTACTACCGCGGTGCAGTTTATTATGACCAGCAATATTGTTATTCATACCTTAGATCTCTTGGGAGCCGTATATGTAAATATATTTTCCTGTAAAGAATTCGACCCCAAAGTGGCTGAGGAATTTACGGCTGAATGGTTTAAAGGAACTGTGGTTAATTCACATTTTATCGATAGAATATAATGAAAGAATTAGAGCTTAAAGTCCCCATAGTTAAAGATCACCAAAATTTGCTTTCTCATTTTTGGGACTTAATTGGTAATAGAGAAAATGCAAGTGGCATACCGATTAGATTTGTGGTTACTCAAACTGATAAAGAGAATTATCACTGCGAAATAGGGATGTTGCCCATGGTGGAGTCTCAAGACAAATCAGAGCAGGATTCGATTTTTTATTTTAAAAAACGAGATTTCGAAAATACAGATAAGTTCAATGCAGTTTTTCTGACACCAACCGGTATAGGGTCCGATATTGGAGGACATGCAGGTGATGCCACGCCTGCAGCTCGTATGATTGCCTCTATTTGCGATACCTTAATCACTCATCCCAATGTGGTAAATGCCTCCGATGTAAATGAGATGAGTGAGAATATGCTGTATGTCGAGGGTAGCGTGATTAGTCGTTTGTTAATGGGCTCAGTAGGTTTGCAACCGGTTAAAGCAAATCGAATCTTGACAGTTATTGATGATCATCCTCTGGAGATTTATTCCAATGCAGCTATTAATACTGTTAATGCTGCCAGAGCCACGTACGGGTTAAATTGCGACCAGATTGTGAAACTCAACCCACCGATACAAATGACGGCAGAATATACATCTGCAGGCAGGGCCGGGGGTACTATATCGGGATTGGAGCATCTTTTTGAGGTATTGGATGAATTTGAAGGCAAATATGACGCACTGGCCATCTCTTCTGTGATAAAAGTTCCCATGAGCTATCATATGGACTATTTTCAATCGGAAGGAGGGATGATCAATCCTTGGGGAGGCATTGAAGCCATGCTAACCCATGCTATCTCTATGAAGTATAACATTCCTTCCGCTCATGCCCCTATGTTTGAATCTGAAGATATTGCCAACATGGATCCAGGTGTGGTAGATCCAAGAATGGCAGCGGAAGCCATCTCGGTTAGCTTTCTTCAATGTTTACTTAAGGGTTTGCAGCGTAGTCCGAAGATATTAACCGATTCTAAGATGTTTAATAATAGTGGGGTCGTTTCCGCAAAAGATGTCTCTTGCCTAATTATTCCAGTGGGTTGTTTGGGATTGCCAACGTTAGCCGCTCTTGAACAGGGAATCCCTGTTATAGCAGTAAAGGAAAGTGCGAATATGATGCAAAATAGCTTATCCGAGTTGCCGTGGAAATCCAATCAATATTTTGAGGTTGAAAATTACCTGGAAGCGACTGGCATAGTGGCTGCCTTGAGGTCCGGTATTAGCGTACCTTCGGTTAGGCGACCATTAAGTTATTCGCAGGTACATAAAATAAAAATTGGCGTAGCTAAAGAAATTTAGATTTACCAAATGAGCTACTTGCTAGAATTGAAACCAAAGCAGGCACTGGATAGATACAAGGTTCATTTCCTGAACAACTGAGTGAACCAAAGAATAACTTTAAAGTTTACCCAAGCTGCCACCTATTTGACACCAATAAAAAAGCAAACTACTGATAATCAATAGTTTGCTCTCCTTTCAGTACCCAGAGCCGGGGTCGAACCGGCACGTCCGTGAAGACATTGGTGTTTGAGACCAACGCGTCTACCAATTCCGCCACCTGGGCAAAGTATAGAGTGTGGTATAAAGTGTAGCATAGAGTGTGATATAAAGTTTGATTTGGACATGTTGTCAAATTAAATTCATTTAGCTCAATTGCGCATTTTATCGCTTACACCCACACTCTATACTCAAACTCACACTCAATCTGCCCCCACACCCACACCCGCAAACTTAAACTCAATCTGCAAACATAAGTAGAAATTCACAATCCGGAAAGTAGTTTTTCAATAATTGAGATAGGGCCAAGCCCCAAAACGCAATTTCCAACTAAGCACCAAACTCCAAACTCTGGAGCACTAAAATAGCTAGCTCCCTGCGCTATGCTCCATGCCTCCCTGCTCCATGCTCTCTGCGCTATGCTCCATGCCCCTATTCCTCAAAGGATATCTTTACTTGCGAATCGAATTGCAGGCCCATCAATTCGGATGCATTGCCTTTATTGATGCCCACCTCCAATAGTCCCAAACTGTTGAACATCACATAACAATCTCCGCTACCGGTCTCGTTGATGGAAGTATTTAAACGCCTAAACCGCTCTCTGCCAATTAAGATGGTATAACCCCGATCTTCACGGAGCATGGAAAACGAATATTGGTAATGAGGTTTCCATAGTGATCAACCCGCACCACATGTCCGATGATCTGGGTTTTGCTGGCACGCATATGTCGCCCCACCATCTTTTTGTAGTCAACTTTTTGTTTGCC
>QILJ01000377.1 GCA_003233295.1 Ignavibacteria bacterium
ACGTTGACTTTGCCGACGACCAGCGGGAAGATGTTATTCCATATACAAAAGACCGATACGGCGAAAACTCAGTTGCACAGATCGTTACATTCAACAGACTTTCTTCCAAAGCGGTACTGCGTGATGTTGCCAGAGTCCTCAAGATACCCATCAGTACTGTTAATAGTATAACGAAATGGATCCCTTCAAAGTTTGGTAAAGTTTATACAATAGAGAAAGCTCTCAATGAAGTTCATGAATTGAAATGGGTTCGAGATTCTAAAGATCCGCAAATTACCGAATTAATAAAGTATGCAAAAATTTTGGAGGGAATGAATCGCAATGCTTCCAAACATGCCGCCGGTGTTGTTATTACTCCTGGTGATGTGAGCAACTTTGTTCCATTGGCACGCGCTGGCAACGACGGCGGATTTGTTACACAGTTCAATATGAAAGAACTTGACGATGCCGGGATTTTGAAAATGGACTTCCTCGGACTTCGTACTTTGACCATCATCAGGGATACTATTACTCTTGTAAAGAAAACCCGTGGAATTGAAATTGATATCGATTCGATACCAGAAGATGATAAAAAAGCATTTGCGCTTTTCGGAAAAGGTCAAACCACAGGAATATTTCAGTTTGAATCCGGTGCGATGCGGGAATATCTTAAAAACTTAAAGCCGCAGAGTATTCAAGATCTCTCTGCGATGAATGCACTTTATCGTCCGGGACCAATGGAATTTATCGGTGAATTTATTGATAGAAGTCATGGAAGAAAGCAAGTAAAATATCTTCACCCCGTATTAGAACCGATTCTTAAAGAGACATACGGGATTATTGTTTACCAGGAACAGGTAATCCAGATAGCGAACAAGGTCGGGGGAATGTCCCTCGCAGAAGCTGATCTTCTTAGGCGAGCAATGGGTAAGAAAAATCTTGAAGCTATGGCGCAGCAGAAGAAAAAGTTTATCGAAGGAGCAGTTAAGAATAATATTCCCGAAAAAGTTGCCGAGGATATTTTCGTTCATATTGATAAATTTGCTAATTACGGATTCAATAAAAGTCATGCAGTTGCTTATAGTTATGTTGCTTATCAAACAGCGTATTTAAAAGCTAATTATCTGCCGGAATTTTTAGCGGCTAACCTTACTAACGAATTTGGCAATACTACTAAGGTTACGCTTTTACTTGACGAGTGCAGAAAAATGCATGTGCAGGTTCTTCCTCCTAATGTTAATAAACCGTCAGTGTTTTTTAATGTTGAAGATGGTAAGATCATTTTCGGAATGAGTGCGCTCAAGAATGTCGGACCTAATGCAGTTGAAGAACTGAAAAGCGCTCGTGAAAAATTAGGTCGTGATTTCACATCAATCTATGACCTCTGTGCTAATGTTGATACAAGAGTTGTGAACAAAAGAGTTCTTGAAGGCTTAGTACTTGCCGGTGGTTTTGATTCAATAAAAGGTACCCGTGCGCAGAACTTTGCTGCAATAGAAGATGCTTTGAACTATGGATCAAAATATCAGAGTGCGAAGGAATCGATGAGTAATAGTCTTTTCGGAGGTACTGATGAATCTCTTGAAATTATTGAACCGGACTTGCCGGATCTGCCGCCATGGGATTTTGGTGTGCTGCTGGCAAAGGAAAGGGAAACGCTTGGATTCTATCTTTCCGATCATCCCCTGCGAAAGTTTGAATTGGAGTATAGATCATTTGCTACTGTACATCTGGGTGAACCAGACACGTTCGGCAGTAAAGAATTTGTTGTAGCTGTTGGGGTTGTTACAGATATGCGTACGAAAATCGACCGCTCGGGACGAACAATGGCTTTCTTCAAACTTGATGATCTTACAGGCTCATGCGAGTGTCTTATGTTTTCTAAGAATTACGAAGAATTCGGTACGTGCATCAAAACAGAATCAACAGTTATGGTAAAAGGTAAAGTTGAAAGCAGCGGTGATGCAATCAAACTGCATGTTGATGAATCTTATCCTCTTGATGAAGTAAGAGAAAAATTTACGACCAAACTGCTTCTTTATACTGATGATAAAAAACATGATAATGAGACGGTCAAGAAGATCAAAGAAATATTGGAAGAACATATTGGGGATATACCGGTTTACTTAAGTGTTAAAACAAACAGCGGTAAACGAGACTTTTATCTTAATCAGAAAATTAAACTCGAAGCCGATGCAGTCAAGAAATTAATGAAATTATTAGGGGAAAATGAGCTTAGGTATCTAACTTGATTATAATTGATTTAGCGTATCATATTTCTTAAGTTTGGTAACTTAATTTTTAGAAATGAGAGGAAATTATGGTTAAAAAATGGGCTTTGATATTAGGAGCATCAAGCGGGTTTGGCGGGGCTTCAGCAGTTGAGTTGGCTAAAGCTGGGTACAATATTCTTGGTGTACACTTAGATAGACAAGTTACAATGCCAGCAGTTAACAGCATCAAAAGAAAGATAGAAAGAACCGGGCAGAGAGCAGTATTTTTTAATATGAATGCTGCTGACCAGCTAAAAAGAAATGATACACTGGATGAAATTAAAGAAAGATTTGCTACAAAAGAACATCCTCATATAAACGTTCTAATTCATTCACTTGCTTTCGGTGCATTAAAACCATTCCTAGCCAAAAACCCCACAGATTGTGTTACCAAAGCCCAAATGGAAATGACTCTTGATGTAATGGCTCATTCACTTGTATATTGGACTCAAGGATTGATCCAAAGAGATTTGCTTGCAAAGAAGGGAAGAATTTTTGCTTTAACCAGTGCAGGTTCACAAACGGTCTTCCCATCATACGGAGTTGTTTCGGCAGCGAAGGCTTCTTTAGAATCTCATATTAGACAGCTAGCTGTTGAATTAGGTTTCATGGGAGTTACTGCAAATGCAATTATGGCGGGTGTAACAGATACGCCGGCGTTAAGAAAGATTCCCGGGAACGATCTTATGATGAACACGGCAAGAGAAAAAAATCCCGGCGGCAGATTAACAATTGCATTAGATGTTGCTAAGGCGATTGTAATGCTCTGCGACGAAAAGGCGGATTGGATTTCCGGTAATGTAATCCAAGTGGACGGTGGAGAGTATATTGTAAATTACACCGGTGAAACTATTTGCAGACCTATTAAATAAGAACTTAAAAATAAAACACGGAGATATATTTATATGAAACCTATTGAAATTACAGATGGGAATTTTGAGACGGATGTGCTTCAATCTGATATACCAGTGATCATAGATTTTTGGGCTGCTTGGTGTGCGCCTTGCAGAATGATTGCCCCGATAATGGAAGAATTAGCTCAAGAATATGACGGCAGAGTTAAAGTTGGAAAATTAGATGTTGACGTAAATCAGCAAACTGCAATCAAATATGGAGTGAGAAGTATTCCCACAGTTCTAATAATTAAAAACGGAGAAGTCGTCGATACAATCATTGGCGCTCTTCCTAAAACGGTTTTCGTTGATAAATTAGAAGCAGTTTTGTAATAATTATTCATTATTGCTTTTTGTGATATATCTTATTTTACTTTGATGTTGATGAGGGTATTACCAATACTAGGGAATTAAGGTATCGTAAAAAAAATAATATTAACGGATTTCAAAAAAAATAGATATTTATTCACTTTAATGAATATTAAATAATAGACGCAAAATGAAAACTTTAGTTTGTATTGAAATTATTAAAAATTAAAGCGTTTGTTGTGATAAAATAATCCCTTGACAAAAAAATAATGATATATTATTTTGTTTATCAAGTAATGTAAATAAGTATTAAAAACATTATTAATGTTCTTTGAAATCTTACTTGACTAATAGATAGTATTATAGTATTTTCGTTTAGATAACGATTTTATTAAATAGAAATGAGTAAAATCTGAAAACATTTTTACTACTACAAAATCTTATGACGAATCTAAAAACAAAAAGTTCAAAATTTTTAACACCAATTAATTCACTATTTATCAAATAAACTGGGAGAAACCTATGTTTAAAAAACTATTTACAATCTCACTTGTGCTTGTATTAGCAAGTACTTTAATTATGGCACAAACTACTAGCAAAAGGATTGTGCTAAAACCGGGTGGAGGCATCTTCAAAACCTTAGATAGTAAGGTTCCTGTAAAAGACGCTTTACAAAAAACCAGCATAAAATTTGGGAACAAAGAAGTAAATAACTTCCATTTTGCTGCTCCTCTAAATATTAATGCAGTAGGAACTATTGATACAATAACTTATCCTAAGATGGCTGGCGGTGCTTTTAATGTTAATTTCGTATTCGACGGACAGGACGTTGAATTAATGTGGTTCGTTGCTCCGGCAGATCTTACAATTAAAGCAGCTGGTTTTAGTGTGTCTGATATTTCCGGTAATGCTAATAATAGTTCTGTTAGTGTTCGTTTAATGAAATTAAACTGGACTCCAGAGCAATTAAAAACTATTGCCGCACCTCTTTATCAAGGATATTATCCTTCAGTTGGTGACGGTATGAATGAATCTGATCCGTTTGGTGATGATGCTACTGCTCCTTGGGTAGTTGGCGATTCAACTCACATGCTACCTCCTTGGGCAGACAATGCAAATCCCGATGATAATACTTGGGATTACGATCTTTGGTCAGATTTCGGAGTTGGTTATCCTGTAACCATTGATGCAGCAGACGCATCAAAAAATTCTTATCATTGGGTTGAAATGAG
>QILJ01000378.1 GCA_003233295.1 Ignavibacteria bacterium
ATTCGTCCTTTTTGCCTTGTTATTAAAATAACTTAGTGATATTTTTTCAAGTTAATTTATTTGAGATTATGAAACTATATATATATACAATTATTGCCGCATTGCTGGTTGTCCTTGGATGTTCATCAGCAGATGTAATAACTAAAGAGAATTCGACTGAAACCGAAGTACAAAGTGAAGTTGAAACTAAAGAACAATTACTTGCACAAGACCATTTTATCTCGGGTGCTATATTCGATTTGAAAGGACAGTATCCTTCTGCAATTTTAGAATATCAGGAAGCTTTGTCATACGATAACCAGGCTGGTATTCATTATGCGTTGGGCAAGGACTATCTTATTATAAACAAACTTTCTCTGGCTCTAAAGTACGCGAGGAATGCAGTTAAAATGTCTCCCGATGATGTTGAATATAATTTCTTTCTTGGTAATATCTATAAGATTGCTCAGCAGCCGGATTCGGCAGCTATAGTATTCAACAAAGTAATAGCACTCGATTCATTGTATTACCAAGCTTACTATGGGTTAGGGCAGGTTTATGAAGCGCAGAAGCCTCTTAAAGCACTTGAAGTGTATGAAAGGTTGTTAAAGCTAACTGGACCGGAATGGAGTGTTCTTGTTAAAGTTGCTGACTTAAATGAAAGAATGGGTAATGTCGATAATACGATCAAAACTGTAGAAGAATTACTTGCGCTTAATCCTTCAAATCTACGCCTGAAAAAACTGCTTATTGAGTCATATCTTAAGACGAAGAAAACAAAGGAAGCTCTAGCACTAATAAATGATACCTTGCTGATGTTTCCTGATGATCTTAGCCTGATTGAATATAAAGGAAATGCGTTTGTTCTTGAGAAGCGCTGGCAGGAAGCTGCAGAAGAGTATAAAAAGCTAATCCGGTCTAATAAAATTCCATTCGATTCTAAAAAAAGAATTGCTGCGGGTTTTGTTACTGAAGCAGCGAAAGATTCAGCAATAATTCCAATAGCTAAAAATGTTTTGTATGAAATTGAAAAGGATTCAACTGACTGGCAGATAAATGCTTACCTCGGTGAGATTGCATCTGCCGAGAAAAATGATTCACTTGCTATTGAATATTTTAAAGCCGCCACTATAGATGCACCTTGGAATGCGCAATTATGGAATAGATTAGGGATCTTGCTTTTTGAAGCCCAAGAATATGAAATGGCAGTTGAAGAGATGAAAAAAGCTGTGCGGCAGTTTCCCGATGATTTTGTAGATAATTTAATTTTAGGCTTAGCTTTATCCCAGCAGAAGGATATTGACGGAGCGGAGAGAGCATTGGAACATGCAGTAAAACTGAATCCGAATGATCTTACGGCACTGAATGCTTATGCGTTTACGCTTAACCAGCAAAAAAGAAATGATGCCGCAATCATTTATCTTGAGAAAGTGCTTTACCTTGATTCAACCAATATCCAAGCGCTTGGTACTCTGGGAATGATCTATGATTCCATGGATGATTTCAGAATGAGTGATTCGTTATACGAAAGGGCTTTGACTATTGATTCAGCCAATGCACTAATTGCAAATAACTATGCTTACTCACTTTCCGAGAGAGGGGTAAAACTGGAAAGGGCATTAGAACTGGCAGAGTTAGCTGTTGATAAAGAACCTGAAAACTCTTCATATCTGGATACGAAGGGATGGGTTTATTACAAATTAGGAGATTATTCCAAAGCAGAAGAATTCATTAAAAAAGCTATTGATCTGGATAATAACAACGCTGTTCTTTTCGATCACCTTGCGGATGTGTTTTCAAAACAGAATAAAATCGAAAAGGCAAAAGAATATTGGCAGAAAGCTTTGGATATTGATCCAACTATGACTGAAGTACAGAAAAAATTAAACAAGAGCTAATAATGATCAAGAGAATTTTATATTATAGTTCAATTGTGTTATTGAATGTTTTTCTAATAACATCGTGTAGTACCGAAAAAGCAGTTCGCAATGAAAAAGTAATTCCAGCCGACAGGCTGATCAGGAAACTTGAGGGAAATAGAAGAACTATTAAAACCTTTTACGGTAAAGGTATTCTGAATATAAGAAGTAAAGATTTCAAGGGTAAAACGAGTTTTGAAATTTCTGTTAAAAAGCCTGATTCGATAAAGATTTCGATTTATGGACCATTCGGTATCGATTTAGCGCATGGATTGATAACTAAAAGAAATTTTCTATTTTACGATGTACTTAAAAACAGAGCTTATACCGGAACTAATAATGATAATGTATTGAAAAGCATTTTTAAAATCGATCTAACCTTTAATGAATTGATCGATGCATTTGCCGGTGCGGTTAACCTAACTGATAAATTGAGAACCGAACCAGATATTTATATTACTGAGGGTGATACGTATCAGCTTTTATATCTTGATGAAAAGAACAATAGGAAAAGCAGATATGAGATTAACAAAGATGATTTAGCGATAATTAATTATAGTATTTCTACAATGCTGAATGACGAATTATTTGAAGGAGATTATTCAAAGTTTCAAGAATTTGAAAGAGTGCCAATTCCATTTAATTCAACTATCATAAACAAAGTTAAAAATGAAAGTCTTAGTATTGAATATAGATCTGTTGAAGTGAATGAAAAGATCGAGAGTCTTGCGATCAAGTTACCCTCAGATGTAAAAATTATAAAATGGTAAGATATTTAACATATACTGTCTTTACATTTCTTTTCCTATTTAACATAGTCGCTGCTCAAAGCGGCAGTAACATAAAACAGAGAAATTCAGAACTTGCTAAAATTCAAAGTGATATTAAAAAACTTGAGACGGATTTAAGCAAGCAGAAAGAGAATGAAAAACAATCCGGGAAATTATTAGACAATATCAACCACCAATTACTTCTGCTAAATAAGATCATTCAAAAATACAGGAAAGAAGAAAGGCAGTTGGACAAGAAGATCAATAAACTAACTGCGGAAATAAATTCTCTTAAATCCGAAATTAAAAAATTACAAAGCGATTATGCTCGTTACGTAAAGTGGCTTTACATGAATTCTAATGATTCAAAATTAAGTTTTCTGATCAATTCCGATTCATTTAACCAGGCAATAGTACGCTATAAATATCTCAATTATATTACCGATAAAAATGAGGAACGATTAACTGAACTTGTAGCGAATAAAAAAGAACTGGAAAAAAAAACCGAAGCGCTTAAAAGTGAGAATAATAAAAAACATAAACTTTTAGTTGAGAAAAGGAAAGAAAAGAAGAGACTAGTTAGTAGGGAACGAGAAAAAGAGAAATTAATTACTCAACTGAAAAAGAATCAGTCAAACATTGCAAAAGAGATTGACAAAAAAAGAAAGTATGAAGTTGAAATTAAAAATAGAATTGCAAAGTTGATTGAAGAAGAGAGGCAAAGAAAAATAAAGCTTCATGAAGAGAATTTTAAAGGTGAAACGGTTAGCTCAACTATTCCGAGATTTGATTATTCAAATTTTGAAAATTTCTCTGATCTTAAAGGCAAAATGAGCTGGCCGATTTCTACAGGAAAAGTTGTTCGTGAGTTTGGAGAGAATAAAAATCAAAAGTTAAAAACCGTAACATTAAATTACGGAATTGATATCGAAACCAAATCGAAAGAAGAAGTTCATGCAGTTGCTCAAGGAGTAGTTTCGGTTATTGACTGGATTCCAGGATTCGGCAGTATTATTATTATAACACATAAAGGAAATTACCGCACTGTGTATGGGCACATCGTTAATATACAAGTAAACGAAGGCGATATTGTTAATGCCGGTACAATGCTTGGCGTAGTTAATGAGAGTCTGGAGGGGAATATAATTCATTTCGAGATTTGGAATGAACGGAATTATCAGAACCCCGAAAATTGGTTAGTGAAAAAATAATCTTCAATATAAAAAAGCTGACCCTGTGAATCATTCCCAAGATCAGCTTAAAGTTTTATTCTACTTACATACTCTTTTCAATCTGGAATTGAGGATTGATATCAACCGGAAGACCCTTCAAGTTTTCAACCAATATTTTCATCGATTCGGATGAAACCGCATATTTCTTGATCAATTCCTTTGCACCGTTGTAATTTCCTGTAGCTTGTATCATCAACACCTTGTTTGCTAGATCTTTAAGCACAGGATAGGCTTTATCAAAATTGACCTTTACTTTATTTGTCGCCTTGTTAAATTCGTATGCTCCATTCTCTAACATATAGTTGTAGATTATTGCATTCCCTCCGCCGTGTGCTTCATTTATTCCAAACCTGATCGATCGGAAAATACCGGCAAGAAATGTTGCCCACATCTGCTTGTCAAAGGATTCAGGATAAACATCTTTCTCAATCATGAATTTATTGTTGAACATTCCCAAAATATCAGCTTTACATTCCTCGATTGTCGAATATGTTTCTTGAAGTTCTTTCTTTACTTCAGTTTCTTTTCCGTTCACTTTGATGAAACCAGGACCTAATCCATGCGACATTTCATGCATTAAAGTATGATTAAAAAATGCATCGAATGTTACGAACTCGGTTTGAGACGAATCCAAAACTATTTCAGAAATCGGTTTAAGCAGTTGTTTGAATTTAGCTTCGTGCATGTTTTTGAGCAAAACCTTTTTTGAGCCTTTAGCTTTGCGTACTCTTTCATCATTCGGCAAATTGAATGCTAAAGTTTGTACACCAGCTTTTGTATCCCCTG
>QILJ01000352.1 GCA_003233295.1 Ignavibacteria bacterium
CTCCGAAATATACAGTGCTTGATTGGGACGGAGAAAAAGGTGAGTTTACTAATTTACCCGAAGCTAATGATTATTTGATTAGAGAATATGCCGATGGATGGAGCTTATAGTAGTTCATTCTGATTAAATAAAAACATATGAATTAATTTTATGGAGATCATAATATGGATAAAGCTCAAAATCTTGGTAGTGTAAATATTAGCAGATTATTCATGGGCAGCAATTTTGCATTGATTGCAACGTCTGTAACGTTTGCAATTATCGGTGCAATTATGGGACCGCTGAAGGAAATCTTCGTATTAACAAATGCGGAGGTTGGCTGGATCGGCGGAGCAGCGTTATGGGGATTCTCAATTACTATATTTATCTTCGGGCCCCTCTGTGATGTATTAGGGATGAAACTTCTATTCCGTCTTGCTTTCTTAGGTCATTTCGTCGGTGTTATCACAATGATATTTGCCGATGGATTCACCATGCTCTTTATCGGCGCATTAGTGTTGGCTATGGGCAATGGGCTTGTTGAAGCAGCAGCCAACCCTTTAATAGCAACACTATTTCCTGATAACAAGACCGAAATGCTGAATAAATTCCATGTCTGGTTTCCCGGAGGTATTGTGATCGGCGGGCTTATCTCTTTCGGTTTGGATAGTATCGGAATATCAAGTTATCAGATTAAACTTTTGGTAATTCTGCTTCCGACTATTACATACGGATTTTTATTCTTAGGACAAAAATTCCCGGCAACAGAAAGGCTTCAATCGGGTGTCAGCGGGAAAGATATGATAAAGAGCACTTTACTCCGACCATTATTTTGGGTTCTCGTTATTGCAATGATGATGACCGCATCAATTGAATTAGGTCCGAACAGATGGATACCTGCAGTACTTGAATCAGCCGGCATTCCAGGTATTTTAGTATTGGTCTGGATCAATTTATTGATGGCTATTATGCGATATAAAGCAGGTGCAATTGTGCATAAGCTTTCTCCAACAGGAATATTACTATCTTCTGCAATCGTCAGTGGAATTGGTTTATTGTGGTTAAGTTATACGAACTCATTGGTTATGGCTATTGCAGCCGGAACAGTTTTTGCACTTGGTGTTTCTTATTTCTGGCCAACTATGCTTGGCGTAACTTCTGAACGTATCCCTAAAGGTGGTGCATTGGCTTTAGCATTAGTCGGAGGCGTAGGTACAATAATCGTAGGTTTGGTAACGTCTCCTATAATGGGAAGTGTTGCAGATAACCATCTACATGAAAAACTTCCGGTTAAAGAAACAACTATTGTCCTTGAGCATATTGTTGATACTTTCCCGGAATTAAGAATGGAGAAAGGGGATAAAACTGCTGAGGATTATGACAACGCAATTAATGCGGCTCAAGAGATTCTTGATTCTGTTCAAACGTATGGTACATTACCTAAATATGCAACGGCAAACGCTTTGCGCAGTGCAATGGCAGTTAATCCTAGTGCAGAGGCATCGAAGGAAGCAAAAAAGATTTTAGGGCCTGCTGAAAACTACGGAGGCAAAATATCATTCAGAAGAGTTGCACCGCTTTCTATAATCCTTGCTATAATTTTTGGAGTGATGTACCTCAGAGATAGAAGGCGCGGCGGTTATAAAGCTGAAACAATAGAATAAAAATCTTATAGAGGGTGTGGTTTTACTTTTTTGACCACTTTTATTTTTACTGTTTAATCCACCAAAGGCGGACAAGGGATGAATTCCCCGCCGCTTGCGGCGGGGAGATTTATTAATTTTTATGGATTATTTTAAGGCAAGATATTAAGGAGGAATAATTGAAAAAGAAATTGAAGATGGGAATGGTCGGAGGAGGACCAGGAGCATTTATTGGAGATGTTCATCGTAAGGCAGTACGGATTGACGGCGATATAGATATTGTAGCAGGCGCGTTTGATATTAACCCAGAGAAATCGAAGCAAACAGGAATCGAACTGCACTTAGACCCTTCAAGAGTTTACGATAACTATACAAAAATGATTGAGGGAGAACTTTCATTAAACGAAGATGAGAGAATTGATTTCGTATCAATCACAACTCCGAATAATTGGCACTTCCCAATGGCTCGTGATTTTCTTAAAGCCGGGTTCCATGTAATGTGCGAAAAGCCAATGACAATAAGTGTAGAAGAAGCTCTTGAGTTGGAAAGTTTGGTTAAGGAAACGGGAAAGGTTTTCGGGTTAATGCATACATACACCGGCTATCCAATGGCTAAACTCGGTAGAGATCTAATTAAAAAAGGGGAACTCGGCGACATTCGTAAAATTGTTGTCCAGTATCCTCAAGGCTGGCTTTCTACACCGCTTGAAAAAACCGGTCAGATGCAGGCTACTTGGAGAACAGATCCGAAACAAACCGGTGCTGGCGGAAGCATTGGCGATATCGGTATTCACGCTGCAAATCTTGCAGAGTATTTTACCGGATTAAGAATTACCGAAATAAGCGCTGATATTACTTCTTTCATTGAAGGTCGTCCGGTTGACGATGACGCAAATGTATTATTGAGATTTAACAGCGGCGCCAAAGGTGTTCTCTTCTGCAGTCAAATTTCTATCGGGGAAGAAAATAATCTCGCTATTTGGATTTACGGCACTAAGAAAAGCTTGGAATGGCATCAGGAAGAACCAAACTTTTTGAGTGTTAGAGATGCTGACAATCCGATGCAAGTTTGGAAAAGAGGAAACGAATATATCGGCAAAGTGAGTGAAGCAGCAGCACGCGGATCAAGATTACCTTCGGGTCATCCTGAAGCATTACTGGAAGCGATTGCTAACATCTACAATAATTTCGGTGATACTATTCTTGCCATTGAATCTGGTCAAGAACCTGATGAGCTAATTCTTGATTTTCCTAATGTTGATGATGGTGTTAGAGGTATGAAATTTATCAATGCTGTAATTAAGAATACTACAAATAATGAAAAATGGACTTCAATTTAAGTAATAGAGAGGATTAAATAATGGCTAGACCAATTACATTAACTACCGGACAGTGGGCAGATCTTCCACTAAAAGTTTTAGCTGAAAAAACTTCTAGCTGGGGATACGACGGTTTAGAACTTGCCTGCTGGGGCGATCATATGGATGTTGACAGAGCAGCTACAGATAAAGGCTACTGCGAACAGCAATTAGAAATATTAGATAAACATGGATTAAAATTATTTTCCATCAGTAATCACTTAGCAGGTCAGTTGGTTTGTGATCCGAATAATGACAGCCGTTCTGATATATTTGCACCAAAAGATTGTGCCGGTAATGCTGAGAAGAAACGTGAGTGGGCTGTAGAAGCAATGAAAAACACAGCACGCGCCGCTCAGAATTTAGGTATTGATATTGTTAACGGATTCACAGGTTCTTCAATCTGGCACATGTTCTATAGCTTCCCGCCTGTATCACCCGAAACAATTGAAGAAGGATTTAAATATTTTGCTGAAATGTGGAATCCAATACTCGATGTATTTGACGAGTGCGGCGTAAAATTTGCACTTGAAGTTCATCCAACAGAAATAGCGTTTGATATTGTAACTGCACAGCGAGCTATTGATGCTGTTGGCGAAAGAAAAACATTCGGATTTAATTTTGACCCGAGTCACCTGCAGTGGCAGATGATGGATCCGGCACAATTCATTTATGAATTCTCCGACAGAATATATCATGTACACATGAAGGATGCGGCAGTTCAGTTGAACGGCAGAAGCGGGATACTGGCTTCTCATCTTGAATTTGGTGATAAAGACCGCGGATGGGATTTTAGATCACTTGGTCACGGTGATGTTGATTTCGAAGAGATCATTAGAGCGTTAAATAATATAAACTATAACGGACCGCTTTCTGTTGAGTGGGAAGACAGCGGAATGGAACGTGAATACGGTGCTAAAGAAGCTCTTCAATTTGTAAAGGATATTAACTTTGAGCCGTCAAATATAGCATTTGATTCAGCTTTTGATGATAAGTAAAATTGTTATTTAAACGCTAATTCATACTTCGAAATGATCTTATCAATAATGGCATTGGTCTCGTGATCAATGCCGCAGTATTTTGGATGATTTTTCAACCACTTTAATGACCGATTTATTCCTTCCTTGTATTTCACTGTGCATTCAAAATCGGGAACAAATTTTTTGATCTTTGAATTATCGAACACCACGCTAGTTGATTTGTCTCCCAATAACCCAGCACCTATGTCTGGGGCATAATAATTTATTAGATCGGAAGGAATGTGAACAATGTTGGGTTCAGCGCCAGCTACTTCACCAATTGTTTTAATTATCTGATCCCATGTCAAGACTTCATCAGAAGTGATATGAAATACTTCACCAATAGCATCTTCATTCCCTAATAGACCGACAAAACCTTTTGCGAAATCTGAGTTATGTGTCATCACCCATAAAGATGTACCGTCTCCCGGAACGATAACCTTTTCCCCTTTTCGAATTCTATCAATTAATGTCATCGGCATTTTATTGTTCGTAACAACTGCCGGAATCAGAGTAACCCCATATGTAAAGGAGGGACGAACAATTGTGTATGGAAATCCTGTCTTGGAATATTCTTCGCACAGTCTATATTCAGAAGCAATCTTATTTCTTGCATATTCCCAGAATGGATTTGAAATCGGTGTGGATTCTGTAATTAAATAGTGCTCTAAACTGATAAATATGAATTGTTTTGTTTTATTTTTAAACAATTTTATGTCGCGTTCAATATCATCTGGAGTAAACGCAATCCAGTCAACAACAACATCAAACTCATGCTCATCAAGAATATATTTTGTTTTCTCGAAATCATTGATATCACCTTTTATAACTTTTGCACCTTGAGGTAAAAACTCATTATTAATGCCCCTGTTGAATAAGTAAAGATCAATTCCTCTATCAACAGCAAGTTGTGATACCGCTGTGCTTATTATCCCAGTTCCACCAATAAATAAAACTTTCATATCTTTCTCATGTTCTGCTAAATATATTTGTTAACTATTTTTTCCATTTCAGATTTTTGCTTCTGTATGTCATCAAGCAGTGCAAATTGATTTCTTGCTCTAACAAGATTGTGGTCTTCATACTTGATAGAGTAATAAACATCGTTCATAATATAATCTGTAAGAAAACGAACTGCCTGCTCATAAACAATAATTTCAACACCATAAACTAGATTTTCAATTTCTACATCGGTCAAAACATCTTTTAATTCTGAAAGATATCCTTCGACAATAGCTTCGAAAATATTTTTGCGCATATTTATTTTGCTAATGTCAGTTTCATCTTCTTCCACAGGACTACCTGACGATCGGATCATATCACCGAAATCGTAAAGTACTGTTCCCGGCATTACCGTGTCAAGATCAATAACGGCAAGACCTTTATTGGTTTCCTCGTCAAGCATTACATTATTTATCTTAGTATCATTATGGATAATTCTGATTGGGAGTGAACCGTCATTCAATAGAATTGCGATTTTGTCGGCTAAATTTCTGTTCTTATCAACATCAGCTATTTCCTTAGATACAAAACCAACTCTAGCCGCTACATCAGCTTCAACCACATCATCAAATATCTGTAACCGACTTTTTAAGTTATGATAATTTGGTATTGTTTCTTTGATTTTTGAAGAATCTATATCACTTAGCTGTTTAGTAAATTTTCCAAAAGCCTTAGATGCTTTATATGCTTGATCTTTCGTATCAACATAATCAACAGTATAAGCGTTTTTTATAAAGAGCAACGCAGCCCAGTAATCATCATTTTCGTCAACATAATAATACTTATTATTTTTAGCCTTAACCAGTGTAACCACGTTACGGGAGATATCATTCTTGTTTTCTTGTTCTAATTTATTTCTGATGTGATCCGTAACGAGAAGTGTATTATCAATAACCGCTTCAGGATTCTTAAAAACATTTTTATTTATCTTTCTAAAAATATAACTGACTTCCTCGCCCGCTTGGTTGAATGTTACAAGCAATGTATCGTTAATATGTCCCGAACCAAATGGTTTACTATTAAGATAGTCGCCGTAAATAATAAAATTATTCGTAATAGACTTAATCAATTTTAAAATCACTCCATAATTTTGGTGGATATAGTCCTTTATCAATAAGCTTTTTCATTTTGTCCCGAGCAATTGGTTTATCTTCTGCATATGTTAATCCAAACCACGAAGCATTGCTTTCAAGAACTTTAACTTTTACTTCTCCATTATTTATCAATGCATCAACAGTTGTTGGAATATAAAATTCTGACTTTAAATTGCCATTATTCTCTTTCAGAAACTCTCTAAAATGCTTTTCAAATTTTTCGAACACAGAAGTCTTAAAGGCAAACATATTCATTGACACATTTTCATCGCCTGTTAAACTCTGCCATTCACCGTTATCATCTTTATATACAAAACCATTATTCTCAATTTTGATCTCCTTTATTTCAACAATAGAAGTCATATAATTTTGTTCATTGACTTTACAAACCCCTCTCGATACAGATCCGAATTCGGAAAGTGTGTTTCTTAATCGAAAGCCAATAAGTGCATATTCATCTATATCGTTATTGTTGCCATTCTTGTTCGATAAATAATCAGCAGCTATTTTAAATGATTCATATCCATAAAAATCATCTGCATTAATAACCGCAAATGGTTCATTGATTTTAGGAGCAGCTATCATTAAGGCGTGCCCGGTACCCCAAGGTTTTTCTCTCTCACGAGAATACTCAATATCTTCCGGTATATAATGTAATTCCTGACATACATAATCTGTCTCTATTTCAGAGGGAAGGGAATCTAATATTACCTCTTTAAATTCCTCTTCAAAATTTTCTCTGATAACATAAACTATTTTACCGAAGCCGGCTTTAACCGCATCGTAAACCGAGTAATC
>QILJ01000448.1 GCA_003233295.1 Ignavibacteria bacterium
AAGAAGTGCCTGATGGAGAAATTGGTGAAATTGCGGTACGCGGGCAGTTCATGTTCAAAGAATATTTGAATAAGCCCGATGAAACCGCCGCTGTAATTGATGACGATGGCTGGTATTACACTAACGATTTAGCACACAAAGATGCTTTCGGCTATATTTATATAACTGGTCGGAAATCAGAGATGTTTAAAAGCGGGGGAGAAAATGTGTACCCACGGGAAATTGAAGAAGTTCTAGAGTCACAAAAGGGTGTTCTTTTTGCTGCTGTTATTGGTGTGCCAGATGAACTTTTCTATGAGGTAGGCTGGGCATTTATCATGAGACAACCGGGAACAAAGGTGACGGAGGAAGAGTTGTTTGAGCTGTGCAAGGAGCGCCTGGTCAATTTTAAAGTGCCCAAAAAGTTTTTTCTGCGCTCGTCACTTCCGCTTCTGCCTACGGGTAAGGTCAATAAAGCGGTTTTGAAACAGGAAATTGAAGATCAGGGGAGTTAGCTTTACTAAAATCGAATAATTAGAAATGCTTTGCCTTCCTTTTTTAGAGTTATGCAAAGCCTTCTAATAAAATATTCTATTTAAAATACATGAAATTATTGAATAAAGAAATATGAAAGGACTTATAACATGAAAAAATTATTTTTTCTAATAATAGTATTATCTGTTATTAGTTGTAGTCAAGATAAGAAAGTAACTACCATACAACCGCCAGGTGCAGATAGATACTGCCAAATAAACGAAAACGGCGAATCGGTAATACCGAGTGGAAGGGTGGTCACACCAATTGGGCAAGTGACGCGTATAACTCACGATCCTTTTGGATTAGCTTTATCGCCTGATGGTTCAATTGCTTTGGGAGTTCACAATAATGTTTTGACATACGTGAATACTTCCAGCCCTAAGAATGCAATTCGTCTCCCAGATTATAAAGGGCAATATCCTAATCCATTTAGCGGAAAAGGTTCTTATATGGGCGCAGCAATATTGAAAGATAATTCTGCAGCATATTTGAGCGGAGGTGATAACGGCGATATTATCCTATTCGACTTAAAAACTCTAGAGAGCAAGAAGAGAATTTCCGTAAATGGAAAGATCAATGGTAAAAAATATGTTGATAGTTTTGTCGGTGACATTAAATTATCTCCGGATGGAAGCAAACTCTACATATTAGATCAATTCAATTTTCGCTTGGTTGTAATGGATCTGAATAAGGGTAAAGTCATAAACAGTATTTCAGTTGGTCGATTTCCCCTAGGACTAGATATATCCCCGGACGGTAGCATTGCTTATGTAGCTAATACGGGAATATATGATTATCCTTTAGCACCGGGATTAACTGAGGATAATATTGAAGAAGTAGGTGTGGATTTTCCTCCGTATGGAGTTCCCTCGAAAGAAGCTGAAGAAGGCGTTGAAGTTGATGGGAGATTTATCCCCGGTTTAGGAAGCCCTTTTGTCCCTGAAGCAGTTTCTGTCTGGAGTATTGATCTTAAAAACTCGAAAATTATTGCTAAGGAAAAAACCGGTTACAGAATGGGAGAGATGGTTGAAGGACTTGAAGTTGTAGGCGGTTCTAGCCCTAACTCAATTGCTGCCGGGAAGACTAAAGTATTTGTCACAAACGCAACAAATGATAATATTTCAGTATTAGATGCGAAGACAGGAAAGATTACAGGAACAATTAAATTAAAAATATCATCAAAGATTGATTCATACAGAGGGATGATTCCTTTTGGAATATCGCTAAGTAATGATGAGAGTCGTTTATACGTTGCACTCAGCGGTTTAAATGCTGTTGCGGTTGTTGATGCAGAAAATGAAAAAGTTTTAGGTTATTTGCCGACAAGCTGGTTCCCGACAAAATTAGAGGTATCACCTGATGGCAAAACTTTGTACGTAGTTACTGCAAGAGGGTACGGCGCCGGTCCGAACGGTGGTAAAGATTTTGTGGTTCCTATCCAAGGCACATACGTTGGTGATATAATGCTCGGCTCATTCGAGAAAATTGATTTAAATAAAGTTGATCTAAAAAAAGTAACCCAACAAGTCATTAACAATACATACCGCGAAGTTGAAGTAGTTGATGATGGTAAAAACCCCTTACCGCCGATAATCGGAGTGAGAAAAAGTCCGATCAAATATATTGTTTATATTACAAAAGAGAATCGAACTTATGATGAAGTTTTCGGAGAATTGGAAAATGCTGAGGGTGATCCTACAATTGCAAAGTATGGATTTAATGCAACAGTTTCGAAAAGAGATAAATCAACAACCTATACCGGTGTAAATGTAATGCCGAATCATCAGAATCTTGCTCGGGAGTTTGCTATAAGCGATAATTTCTATTGTGATTCTGATGCATCGGTTCACGGTCACAGATGGATGGTAGGAACATATCCGAACGAGTGGGTAGAAATTAATAGTTCAATGAGAATGTCTCGTAAACTATTAAGCCCAGCACCCGGAAGGAAATATGTTTCCGGTTCATCGGGTGCAGTTTACCCGGAAGACTACAACGAAGCCGGCGGTATGTGGGAACATCTTTCTCGAAATGGGATAAACTTTTTCAATTTTGGTTTAGGATTTGAATTCTCCGGCGCGGAAGAAGAACAATGGCATAAATATACTGGTGTTAAGATGGGGGTGATGTTTCCTATCCCGATGCCTTTGTTTAATAGGACTTCTCGAAAATATGCTACTTTCAATACCAGCATCCCTGATCAGTTTAGAATTGATATGTTCGAGGAAGAAATGCAAGATAAGTGGTTATCAGGCAAGGAGGAATTCCCTTCAGTTATTACAATGATGATTCCGAACGATCATATGTCAAGAGAAAGAACGGAGGATGGTTATCCTTTCAGACAGTCATATCTTGCCGATAACGATCTTGCGCTTGGAAGAACTATCCAAATATTGAGTCACACAAAATGGTGGAAGAATATGCTGATCATTGTAACGGAAGATGATGCACAATCTGGTGTTGATCATGTTGACGCGCATCGTTCAATTCTGATGATGATAAGTCCGTGGGTGAAGAAACATTATGTTTCTAAGGCGCATGCAAACTTCGGAGCCATATTGAAAACGATTTATAAGATAATGGATATTCCTTCACTTAATCAATTTGATGCAGCTGCTACATTGCTGCAAGATTTCTTTACAGACCAACCTGATTACACTCCGTATCAAGCGGTGATGGTTGATAAAAGAATCTTTGATCCCCAGAAAGCGCTTGACCCGTATGATGTTAATTTTAGATGGGAATCCCTTAAAGAATCGCCTGAAATTGATAATGAAGATGATTTTAGAAAAAGTCACAACGAAAATTTGAAAAAGTAGATTATATATTTGGAGAAAACATGCTAAACAGAAAATCGATAATAAGACAAATAATAATAACCATTGCTGCAATTTTTTTATTACTGCAGATGAATCTTTTCGCAGCTTCTTATGAAAAGGGCAAGGATTATATAATTTATCCAATAGAGAAAGGATTCATTAAGCTGCAAGTCTGCGCTGATAATATTATTAGAGTAGTTGTTTCACCAGTGAAAGATCTGAATGAAAAGGAAAGTTTGATGATCATTGATTATCCTGATCAGAATACAAAATGGAAAGCGACTGAAACAAAAAAAGATGTGACAGTAAAGACGAAAAAATTAACTGCACAAATTGATAAGTTGAACAACACAGTATCATTTTATGATAATTCTGGGAATATCCTTCTACAAGGAGCAGGGCAAGAATTTGAACCAGTTACTGTTAACCTTAAACCGATTTACTATCGTATCCAGCAGAATTTTAAGTTTGCTCCATCCGAAGCTATTTACGGGTTAGGTCAGTACCAGGACGGAGTAATGAATTACCGCGGTCACGATGTAACTCTCTTTCAACAGAACACTGTGGCTGCCGTGCCTGTGTTGGTCTCCACAAAAAATTATGGGATCGTATGGGATAATTATTCCTTAACAAAATTCCATGACGGAGATGAAGGAGCGTTTATGTATTCAAGAGTGGGCGATGCAATTGATTACTATTTTATTGCGGGTGAGAATCTTGATGAAGTTGTTTCGGGATATAGACTGATAACCGGTAAAGTCCCGATGTTCGGGAAATGGGCATACGGTTATTGGCAGTCAAAGGAGCGCTATCACACTCAAGATGAAATTGTTGGCGCTGTTAAAGAATATAGAAAACGTAAGCTGCCATTGGATAATATTGTTCAAGACTGGATGTATTGGGGCGAATTAGGCTGGAGCGCATTGGATTTCGATCGTAAGAAGTTTCCTGACCCCAAAGGAATGATCGATACAATCCACCATTACAATACTCATATCATGATTTCCATTTGGCCGAACTTTGCTACAAAAACAGAAGTGTTCAAAGAAATGGAATCAAAAGGGTTCACTATACGCTCAAAGGATAATGAATCACGCGGTTTGTACGATGCTTATAACAAAGACGCCAGAAACTTGTACTGGCAGTGGCTCAATAAAAACTTCTTCTCTATTGGAATGGATGCATGGTGGATGGATGCTACTGAGCCTGAAGTCGGTGGGAAGACTATTATGGATCAAGTAAATACGATTGAAAGCTGGCAAGATAATGCACTAGGCAGTATGGCACGATATCTATTACCATATTCACTAATGACGACAAAAGGAGTTTATGATCAGCGGAAAGTAACTGATCAAAAACGTGTTTATATTTTAACCCGCTCAGCTTATGCCGGACAGCAGAGATATGCCGCAGTTACTTGGTCGGGAGATATTCATGCGCGATGGAATGTTTTCAGAAACCAGATATCTGCCGGATTGAACTTCTGCATGACAGGAATTCCTTACTGGACAACGGATATCGGAGCATTCATTCCCGATAACCCGCTTGGCAATAGGGATAATGCTTATCGTGAGATCTATTTAAGATGGTTTCAATTCGGTGTGTTCAACCCGATGTTCCGTTCGCATGGTTCCGGAACAGCAAGAGAGATATGGAATTTCGGCGGAGAAGAATCTTGGACTTATAAACCGCTGAAAAAGTTTGATAATTTCCGATATCGATTATTGCCATATATCTATTCGATGGCTTGGCAAGTTACAAACAATAGTTATACTATAATGCGTGCGCTTACTTTTGATTTTAACAATGACGAGAAAGTTTATAACATTGATAATGAATATATGTTCGGTCCGGCATTTTTGGTTACTCCGGTAACTGAAA
>QILJ01000297.1 GCA_003233295.1 Ignavibacteria bacterium
GAAGTTGAAGGAAATATAAAAACATTTAAAAAAATCAAGGAAGCATGGATTACTAACATGAATGAAGAGAGACGAGATAAACTAGCAATCAATGGTAATTCAGTCTCGATAAAATTTGGTAAAAAGAAAATCGTTACTATAGAAATCGTTTTAGATTAATTATTTTAGAAAAAGAGTATATAAAATTTGTTATTAACAATAATTACTTTATATTTAGGATAACGATTGGCACAATCGATTGTTTACACAGTATAAATAGAAAACTAAATACGAGAAAAAGATGGCAGCCACATTAAAAGATGTTGCGGCTCGTGCGGGAGTACATCCCTCTACTGTTTCAAGAGTACTTAGGAAACAAGAGAATTTAAAGATTTTAGATACTACTAGAAAAAGAATCTTTGACGCTGTTGAAGAACTTAATTATCAACCAGATTTTACCGCCCGCGCTTTAAGAATGAAAAAGAGTTTCACGATTGGTTTAATTGTACCGGATATTGGCAATCCTTTTTTTTCCAGAATAGCACGAACAATTGAACAACTTGGATTTGAGAAGGATTACACGGTAATTGTTTGTAATACGGATGAACATCAAGCTAAAGAAAACAAATATGTAAATCATCTTCTTTCTCGCGGAATTGACGGTTTGATCATGGTTCCCGCTCAGGATAGTGACGAATCAGTGAAAAAGGTGCTGGAGCATAAGGTTCCGCTCGTTCTTATTGATAGACTTTTTGAAAATATAAAAACCAATGCAGTTATTAGCAATAATGTGGAGTCTGCCTATAATGCTGTAAAACATCTTGTTGACTTGGGGCATAAAAAAGTCGCATTTTTGCGCGGTAGGAATAATATCTACACTATGACTAAAAGATTTGAAGGATATCAAAAAGCTGTTGATGAATTCGGACTTGTTAAATCGGATTCCTTAATTGTAGGAAATGGATTTAGTTTTGATGACGGGCATAATGCTACAACAAAACTATTAAATTGTCCGGAGCCTCCAACAGCACTATTGCTAACCGGGAACTTGATCACGGTCGGAGCGATTTCGGCGATCCTAGAGAAAGGATTGAAAATTCCAGAAGATATTTCAGTAGTTGCCTTTGCCGATTCGATCTTTTCACCGTACTTGGTTAAACCATTGACAACTATTTCTCATCCTTTATACGAAATTGGTTCAAAAGCTTTTAATTTATTGTTGGAAAATATTGAGTCTGATGAGGAAACACTACCTCCGACTCAAATAATGATTAATACTCAATTTGATATTAGAGAAACAACAGGCAAAGCAAAAGCTGCCTAATAGTTTATAAGTTTATTTTAATAAAAAAAGGAGGATTAAAACTTATGGGAGCAACACTCAAAGATGTGGCAGCTTTAGCAAATGTTCATCCTTCAACTGTCTCACGTGTCCTACGCAATGTAGAAAATCTTAAAATATCAGAAGATACAAAAGAGAGGATCTTCAAAGCAATTAAGGAATTGAATTACCAGCCTGATCAAACTGCAAGATCATTACGCCTAAAGAAAAGTTTTACTATTGGATTGATAATCCCTAATGTAGCAAGTCCTTATTTCATTGGAATAGCTAGAAGTTTGGATGCAGAATGTACCAAAGAAGGTTATACACTTATTATTAGCGATACAAATGAAAATCAGGAAAAGGAAATTAAAGCGGTGTATGATCTATACAGCAGGGGTGTTGATGGTCTAGTGATTGCTCCGGTACAAGATTCCGACGAACATATCAAAGATCTTATCGACAAAAAATTCCCGTTTGTGCTGATCGATAGATATTTTGAAAAATATGATACGAATGCTGTTATCTGTAATGATAAAGAATCAGCGTACAACGCAGTTAAGCATTTAATCGATCTGGGGCATAAAAGAATTGGTTTCATAAGCGGGAGACCAAACTTGTATCCTGTGGTTGAAAGACTTGAAGGTTATAAAAATGTTTTGGAAGAAAACAATTTGGAATTTAACCAGGATCTGATTTTCAGCAGTTCTCCCACATTGGATGATGCTTATGAAGCTTCTATTAAGCTTATGGAATTACCTGTTCCGCCCACTGCGATATTAATTACCGGTACAATTATCACATTCGGGGTATTAAAAGCAATAATTGAAAAGAAGAAAACTGTCCCTAAGGATTTATCTATCATCGCGTTTACCGATACGATTTTAGCATCATATTTTATGAGTCCTGTTTCTACCGTTTCTCATAAAGTTGATGAAATTGGAACGAAAGCATTTGAAATATTGTTCGAGCATATGAAATCTGATGATTTACCTTACTCGAAAGTTGTGATCAATACTAATTTTGTGGATAGGAAGTCTACAGCAAAAGCGAATATCTAAAATATTATAAATAAAAAGTGTGAGAATAAAATGAGTAAAGCAGCAAAAAGATTGAGAGGGAGTCTGCCTAAAATCGGTATAAGACCGGTTATAGACGGTAGAATGAAGGGAGTAAGAGAATCTCTTGAAGACCAGACAATGGGAATGGCAGTTAATGCAGCAAAATTTTTAACGGAAAATCTTAAACATCCTGATGGTATGCCTGTTGAATGTGTTATTGCCGATACAACAATCGGCGGAGTTGCTGAAGCAGCTGAAGCAGCTGAAAAATTCGCTCGTGAAGGTGTAGTTGTTTCACTTACAGTTACTCCAGCTTGGTGCTATGGTACGGAAGTTATGGATATCGATCCTCTTATGCCGAAAGCAATTTGGGGATTTAACGGCACCGAAAGACCCGGCGCTGTTTATCTGGCAGCTGCGTTGGCTGGATATAATCAAAAAGGTTTGCCGACTTTTGGAATTTACGGTAAAGATGTTCAAGATAGCGGTGACACTACAATACCTGATGATGTTAAAACAAAACTGCTCACTTTTGCAAAAGCCGGTTTAGCGGTTGCAGAAATGAGAGGAAAATCTTATTTAGCTATGGGCGGCGTTTCGATGGGTATTGCCGGTTCGATCGTTGATCAGAATTTCTTCCAGGATTATCTGGGAATGAGAACCGAAACCATTGACATGTCGGAATTTGCCAGAAGGATTGAAGAAGAAATTTACGATAAAGAAGAATACGAGTTAGCTCTTAAATGGGTTAAGACTAATTGTGAAGAAGGTGAAGATGTTAATCCTCCGGAAATTCAATCCTCAAGGGAGCAGAAGGATAAGGATTGGGAAACAGTTGTTAAAATGACTCTTATTGCCCGTGACTTGATGATAGGAAACCCTAAATTAACCGAGATAGGATACGAAGAAGAAGCAATGGGACATAACGCTCTTGTATCAGGTTTCCAAGGTCAACGCCAATGGACTGACCACTATCCAAATGGGGATTTCCTTGAAGCAATATTGAACTCATCATTTGACTGGAACGGAATAAGAGAAGCTTTTGTTGTCGCGACTGAAAATGACAGTTTGAATGGTGTTGCAATGTTATTCGGTCATTTATTGACTGATACAGCGCAGATCTTTTCCGACGTAAGAACATATTGGAGTCCGACTGCAGTAAAAAGAGTTACTAATTACGATCTTGAGGGAAAAGCTGCAAACGGAATTATTCATCTTATCAATTCAGGTTCAACAACTTTGGACGGAACCGGTCAGCAGAAATTGGACGGTAAATCAGTAATGAAACCTTTCTGGGAAATTACCGAAGAGGAAGTTGACGCTTGCTTAAAAGCTACACACTGGTGTCCGGCAGCTCTGGAATATTTTAGAGGCGGCGGTTATTCATCTCAATTCCTAACTCAAGGTGAAATGCCTGTAACAATGTCCAGAGTTAATATTATTAAAGGACTTGGACCGGTGCTGCAAATTGCCGAAGGCTACACAGTTGATCTTCCTCAAGAGGTTAATAATGTTCTGGACAGAAGAACTAACCCAACTTGGCCAACAACCTGGTTTGCTCCGATAGTTACCGGCAAAGGACCATTTAGAGATGTTTATTCTGTAATGGCAAACTGGGGTGCAAATCATGGAGCTGTTAGCTACGGTCATATCGGCGATAAATTGATAACATTAGCTTCAATGCTTAGAATTCCGGTTAATATGCATAATGTTGATGAGGAACGAATTTTCAGACCAAGTGCATGGAGTGCTTTCGGGACAGATAATCCCGAAGGAGCCGATTATCGTGCATGTGAAACTTACGGACCGATATACGGAAGAAGATAATTTGAATTTCAGGAAAATAGGGTCATTTAGATGACCCTATTTAAGTATAAATAATTTAAGTTCTACACACATTACTCTAATCCCACTGATGTTTTAAATAAATAAGTAATTTTATGGATCGAGAAGTAATTTATTCTTGACAAAGAAATTTTATTTCGTTACAATTATAGTTTAAAGACAAACGTTTGCGTCAATCGATTGACTACATGTAAATATTGGCTGACCAACTGAGAAATCGGAGTATATAATTATGAAAGAGCTTATCAAAAATGAGCTTAACGGGCACAAGGAAACTATTGAAAATGTAATAGATTCTTTACAAGATAAAATTTATGAAGCTTGTGAAATGTCGTTAGAAACGATAAAATCCGGCAATAAAATTTTACTTTGCGGAAACGGAGGAAGCGCGGCAGATGCACAGCATATTGCAGCGGAATTTACCGGAAGATATAAAATTGAAAGGGAAGGTCTGCCGGCAAT